>JAAYXY010000087.1 GCA_012515645.1 Candidatus Peribacteria bacterium
TGAGGAACGAGTCGTCGAAGAATCCATCAAAGGGATTCCCGCGTTCATAGTATTGTTCGATGACCGGCAGGTCTTTGGTGACGATGACGCTTACCACAGCGTCCTGTGCTGTGTTGACTGCCTCAATGATTGCCGATTCCTCGCGAATAGTTGGGCGTAGCTGCATCGCGCTCTCTTCCGTGGCTGGTAGATCTGCAATGTCCTGAGGGGTTTGCATGTTTGCTTGTCGTAATACAAGCTGTGTTCCCGCTACGGATGTAGCGAGCGACAGCAGAACGGCAACACTGAGAATACGGATGTGCTCCTTCATGGTTTTTCAGGGAATTGGCACTCTCTATTTTAGAGTGATAACTCCTACAGTCAACGTCATACCCTCTTGTACTTTTTTGGCACTGCTGTGCTTTTTAGGAATTTTGTACTGCATATCGCATCCCTACGCATTGTATAGATTCATATTTTATTTTGTGTTATAATAATATGAAATGCACGATTCTCTCTTCGCCGATATCGCCGTTATCGTTAGCGTGGTCGTCCTGCTGTCGCTCCTGATGCGGTATCTGCGCCAGCCTGCAATCATTGGCTACATCCTTGCCGGTATTATCCTGAGTCCGTACGGTACCGGACTCGTGCAGACACAGGAGAACTTCACCATTTTTTCGCAGATGGGGGTGAGTTTTCTCCTCTTTATGGTTGGTCTTAGCTTAAATCCCCGCATCGTTCGCGACGTTGGTCGTGTTTCTGCTCTCACGGGCATAGGGCAGGTGCTCTTTACGTCCGTCATAGGGTACGGCATCGGTATTGCTTTAGGATTTGACCCCATCGAATCAGCGTACATTGCCATTGCTCTGACGTTCAGCAGCACGATTATTATTATGAAGCTCCTTTCGGATAAAGGTGAGCTCGAAAGCCTGCATGGGCGCATTGCAACGGGCTTTCTTATTGTGCAGGACGTTGTGGCGATGTTTTTGCTCATTGCAGTTACCGCCATCGCAAGCGGCGGTTCGCTTGCCTCCATTATCCAGACGACCGTTCTGCAGCTCACGGGTATTCTTGTGCTTCTTGTCCTCTGCGGTATATACGTGTTGCCGCACCTTCTGAAGTCCGTTGCCACCTCACAGGAATTGCTCCTTCTGTTCTCCATTGCGTGGTGTTTTGCTGTTGCTACATTCTTCGAAGAATTCGGTCTCTCTATGGAAATGGGAGCTTTGGCAGCAGGTACCGTTCTTTCTCTTTCGCCGTATCGCTACGAAGTGGCGTCCAAACTCCGACCGCTTCGTGATTTCTTCGTGGTCCTCTTCTTCGTCCTCCTGGGGTCGCAGATGGTCTTTGACAATTTCAGCGAACAGATCGTGCCCATTCTCGTTTTCTCCACTTTCATTCTTCTGGGCAATCCGCTCATCGTGCTCATCATCATGGGCATGCTCGGTTACGGCAAACGCAACAGTTTTCGCGCCGGCCTTACCGTTGCGCAGATCAGCGAGTTCTCCTTCATTCTGATTACCGTTGGTATTCGCATAGGGCATTTATCCACAGAGATCCTCTCCTTTGTGACGTTCGTAGGTCTCATTACGATTGCCGGTTCCACGTACTTCATCATGCATGCGGATGCTCTGTACAAGCTGCTGGAACCCTGGTTGTCCTTCTTTGAACGCCGTGGCAAGAAGGTGGACAGGCATTCGCCGGAGTCGCATGCCGGCACCGATATTCTGTTGCTGGGATACGAGCGCGTAGGGCTCAATGTGGTGGAAGCACTCAAGCGCACCAAGCGGACATTCCAGGTTATTGATTTCAATCCTGTGACCATTGCGTCCCTGGAAAGCCAGAATGTTCCGTGCTTGTACGGCGACCTGGCCGACAGCGAATTTTTGAATGAGATCAATTTTGCCAGTGCAAAGATGGTTGTTTCCACCATACGTGATTTTAATACGTCCGTACTTATCCTCCATAGAGTGCGCGCTCTCAATAAAGATGCGATTGTGGTTGTGCTGGCACAGCAGGTCGACGAAGCTTTGTACCTGTACGAGATCGGTGCGAGTTATGTGATCACGCCGCAGTTCTTGAGCGGATATCACACGTCGCTCCTTATCCAGGAGTACGGTTGCGATATGCAGAAGTTCATTCTGGAGAAAACCAAGCACATCGCGCACCTTAAGCACCTCATCGGGCGGCAGTAGCTTACGTTTTACATTGACATAAAACAATTTTAAGTTCCTAATACTTACAAGGTGTTCTTTCAGAGCATCGTCAAGGTTTAGGTATGAGGCAAGCTCTCTGCACATTTCGCGTGTATAGAGCGCTTGTCTCATTTCCGAGCATGCCCGATTCTTCACGGTCTGAAGAACAAAGCAAAGGAGGTGGATGATGGCTAGCCCTGTCATCGACGAATTGGAAGTGACGAAGAAACTGATTGCATGGGGAGAGCGTGCTGCCAAGCAAGGTCTCGATCTCTCGGTTGATCTACAGCCGAGCATCGATAAACCTCAGCAGATGCAGCGCCTCGTGCATTATGTGCGATCGGGGTGTCCTCCATTGACGGGTATCGTCTACGATGCCAAGACTGTTTGCGGCATCTTGGGCTTCCCCAACAACTGCACCGAGGAAGCACCCAAGGCTTCCGATGGCGAAGTCGTCGTCTGGTACGGCGGCTGGACGCTCGGGGAGTTGGTTGCGACCGGTAAGGTTTGCAATTATCTCTCCAAGGAGTGGGAAGGGTGGAAGGCTCCCGCAGGTTACTACCACACCCGCATCCCCGTGCCGGAGAGTGACCGGATGACGCACGACGAGCAGGTCGCTTACTTGGGGCGGTCCTACCCTGCGCTCAAGGAGTTGCACACGCCCGTCGGCGTGACCGCGCTGCTCGTGCATTTCGGCATCACCGGGGAAGACCTCCTCAATGAGAGCTTCTGCCGTTGCGCCGAAGTGCTCCCGAATGGTTTCTATGTCGATCTCTACGTCCTCGAGGGTTGCGTGGACGTTAGCAGAGACTGTGGTAATAGCCGCGAAGACGCCGTGTTCCTCGGGGCAGCTCGGAAGTCCTGAACTTTGAACCCCCGCATCATGTTGCGGGGGTTCTTTTTCTTCCACGAAAACACGAGATATTCCTATCCAAATAGAACCAATCGTGCTACCATTGCATTGTAAGCTTAGTTTTGTAAGAGGTAGAAATGCTTCTCTATTAAGACTTCAAGATTACATTTCTATTTCTTTCATCCATTCATTATGGATACAGGTTCTATCAAGAAGCTCTTAAACGGCTTCGGATTCATTTCCCGCCAGGGGAGTGACGATCTTTTCTTCCACTCAGCTGATCTGGTGGATGTTGCCTTTGACTCTCTGCGTGAGGGTGATGAGGTGCAGTTCGAGATTGGCTCGGGTCCCAAGGGTCCCAAGGCAGAAAAGGTTTCTTTGGTGTCGTAACCTTAGAATCAAAAAAAGCACGCGGTGGAAACCATTGCGTGCTTTTTTTGTATGTGCGGCACTTTGTACATTGCGTGGCTTTAGTGTTCCCAGCTTTCCTCACATCCAATCTGTTGTGCCAGCATGTCGAATTTCTCCTTATATGCATGTTGGGAGATATGCATATGTGGTGCATCGATGATCATTTTTATGGCTTCATTGCATGTGATGCGGTGTCTTTGTAGCACCTCTTCATATGGCGCCAGAGTATTTGCGTTGTACGCGATGACGACTTTGTGTTCGTTGAGCTGTACTTCCTGTATGCCATAGGGATTTACCACAGCGATTCCCATAAATCCGTCGTTTACGAGCATATCTTCGTAATCGTACAGTGTACTCTGCAGTACGGGCAGGTCGATTTCGTCGCGTATCATGTCACGGTGCTGTCCGCGCGCGTTGGGTGGGTGGCTCGTTTCCAGCACGACATCCACCTCGGATTCCAGCAGATCCGTGAATTCCATAAAGACCTCAAAGAGTTTCTCCCGTGTGATTGAGGCAACGACAAAAGGGGTACCTTCGTTTTGTTCCCAACATATGCCATGGCGGTACCCCTGCACCGGCGTCATGTTCTTGGTGCTGGGGCGAATGGCATTCGTGAGGCAAAAGTCACCGTATTGCGTTCTTGTAAGACATGGGTCATTTTCGTCCACAACAGGTGTTGTATTGGTGAGCGAAAGCCACGCTTGCCGAAAGATATTGCGATGTGCCATGGGTGTACGGGTGCGCGATTGTGCACGCGTCTTTTTTCTGGAGCAAGTTGTGGGGGGAGTTTCTTTTGAAAGACGGATTTTTTGCGCCGGTCTCTGTTTGGTGTATATATTTCGTGCATGCGTACACGAGCGATTATCGTCCATGGATGGGATGGATACCCGGAGGAA
>JAAYXY010000088.1 GCA_012515645.1 Candidatus Peribacteria bacterium
CATCTCGATGATGTGCCAAAACGACATGCGTTGCGTGCAAACAGCGTACCGGAGTGATTGGAATACCACGCGCTGCGCCCGCAGCTCTTCGCGTTGATACGCGTAGAGCAGGGGCATATTCCCCACGACCCGTGCGAGTTCCTCCGCATCGGCGCGCGCGAGGATTTCCTGCTCCCCCTCCGCGATCGCCGCGCGCAGCGTGCGTTCTTCTGCGGCCCATGCCGCAAAACGTTTCGCGTCCGCGGGCGGCATGTGCTGCAGTTGCTCTGCCGGTTCTTCCAGAATGCCGCGCACTGCTGTATCCAGCGTGCGCGGATCGGTGTCGTTCCACGGAACCCCGGCAAGGTTGCAGAGCATAGGTACGCGCAAGCCCACAGGGTGCAGCACCATGGTGCCAAAGTTATTCTCGCCATTTTCAATGCAGTGCCCTTCGTGTTCCAATGCGGCAAAAAGCTCGCGGCAGCTTTGGACATGCGCCATCACACAAAGGGCGACGCTATCGACCTGAGGCGCGTTGGTCTCGGAATGCTGTGGAAGAGTGTGGAGCTGCGTACGCATAGGAAGGGCAGTGTAGTATATTTGACATTCCATACAAATTATTACTTGATCTTTTTGTGAAGTTTATTATACTTATCCGGCTTCCGACGAATCCGTGACATGGTTGTCCGGAGGGTGCTGCGGAAGCAGTCAGGCAACAAAAAGGAATATTGCCATGACACTCGTTCTTTCTACCAAGAACCGCGATCGTGTAGCACTCCAGGCCGTCTTCGTCGGCGGCCCGGCACTGGTTCATCCTTGTAAAATCAAGAGGGATGACGTTCGGATCTGCTACGAAGCGGATGCCGAAGTCCCGGTGTTAAGGCTCTCGGTCATTCGTGAAATCATCGAGCATGAGCTCGACATCTTCGCACGACCGGACTTGTCGGATGAGATGCTCCTCAGCGAAGAGGAGCAGTTCATGCGTCGCCACGAGCAATGCGTTTTGGAGCGTGCTGCTCGAGTGCTCGACGATCCAAAATTCGATTTCGCAGCCGTGGAGGTCATCCTTCGCGAGCCGGAAATCGTGGAGCTGCTTTACGGCTAGAACAGCAAGAAAGAACATTCCCCCGTACCCTTCGCATAGCGAAGGGTACGGGAAACGTAGAAGCGGCCTATTGCTGTATCATAAAGACGTGCAGGGCACTGAATCACATGTGAGGCATGTAGAGAATACATTCCTGTTTTTGCAGGAGCCGAATGCATTTTGTCGGCGGCGGTTTCAATGTGAGCCCAAATATAAGCATATCATCCCAATGGGGCGCGCATGCCAGATTGTCATTCATTTGCAGCGCAATGGTCTGCGTAAATGCGCGTATCCCTTCGATGCGACGCGCACTACGTTCGAAAGCCTAAAAGCAGTCCTTCAGAATGATTTAGAAGATTTCTTTACCAAGGAAGTTATTGTACCCGACGAAAAGTTCATTGAAGCTTTTGTGAGGCAGGGGAACCATGCTTGGTTTCCCGTTATAAACACCAGATACAATATTAACTTTCCGCATGCATTTAAGAGCCGGGAACATTTCCTGCACTCTTTTGCAGAAGTGGAGGCAGCGTTCCGGCGGCGGACGATTCGCATGTTTGCCGCCCTTGATTCAGGCGATAGCACGCTGCTTGTTCGGTATCACATAAGCAAGGCGGAAGCGGCGGAACTGCGCGATATCATCCGCAGAAAATTTCCGTGCGCACGTTTTGATGTGCTGGCAATCAACGACGCAGATGTGGTGTGCCACGATTGGCAACTGGAGAATGTTATTCCGTATCGTATGGCACTGGCTGCGGGAACGCATGCCATGGATCCTGCGTTCGATGCAAACTGGCGCCGCTTGTATTTGCGTGTTTTATACACAGGCACAGTACCGAAACTGTTTTTTGTTATCCGATTCTTCTTCTATCGGTGCGTACGATTGGTTGGGAGACTGAGAATGCGAATGTGTGACATGCGAGGGTCCTGACCGGATAAAGGAATCGCTTGCACCGCGTCGCAATGGGCATACACTCCCTGTCCTTTCCTGCGCTTATGCAGGCGGGGCAGCTGTTCTCTTACTTTTTTGAAAGGAGGTGATTCACATGCTTGTGCTCTCTCGAGGAAAGGGCGAATCCATCGTGATCAACGATGACATCACAATTGTCGTTGTAGAAATCTGTGGCAAAAAAGTGCGTCTCGGCGTAGAGGCTCCCAAGGAAGTCCCCGTGCATCGGCGCGAAGTATTCGATGCCATTCACCGCGACGAACCAGAGGAGCCGAAAAATGAGGTGCCTAAAGAGTAGAGGCAGCATCGGCACCGCTCAGGCGGTGCCATTGACCGGCGAGCATAGTGCTCGCCGGTCATTTTCCGTATGATGTATGCATGCAATCCAGCCCACTGCGCCTCTACAACACCTATACCAAGAAAGAAGAAGAATTTGTTCCGATCGAAGAGGGCAAAGTGCGCATGTACACCTGCGGTCCCACCGTCTACGGTCGCCCGCACATCGGCAACTACTCCTCCTTCCTCATGGCGGACTTGCTGCGCAGATGGTTGCAGTACGGGCTTAAGTACGAGGTTACGCATGTGAAAAATATTACCGATGTCGGGCATCTGGTTGCGGACGCGGACCAAGGCGAGGACAAGGTAGAGAAACAGGCGCGTGAAGAACACGGCGAAGTCACGCACGATTCTGTGATCGCCATCGCCCGTAAGTACGAACAGATGTATCTGGAAGACGAGCGGGCACTCAACATGGTGGAGCCGGAGCATCGCCCGCGTGCCACAGAGACCATCCCCCGCATGATTGCGGCGGTGGAGGAGCTACTGCAAAAGGGGCACGCGTACGAAACGGAGGACGGCGTGTATTTCTCCGTCGAATCGTTTCCGGACTATGGCAAGCTTTCCGGCAACACACTGGAAAATCTCTCGTCCGGTGCGCGCATTGCGGTAAAAGAGCAGAAGAAGCACCCCGCGGATTTTGCGCTCTGGAAGAAGTGTACCGGCCAGAACGCCAACCACGTTCTGCGCTGGGATTCGCCCTGGGGCCCGGGATTCCCCGGCTGGCACATAGAGTGCTCCGCCATGGCGACCGCGTTCCTCGGCGAGCAGATTGACATTCATACGGGCGGTGAAGACAACATCTTTCCGCACCACGAATGTGAGATCGCACAGAGCGAATGCGCCAGCGGCAAACACCCGTATGTTCGGCTCTGGCTGCACAAGCGGCGCATAAATATGGGGGAAGAGAAGATGTCAAAAAGCATTGGCAATGTGCTTACAATCCCAGACATCGTTGCGATGGGGTATTCCCCGCTGGATCTGCGGTATTATTTCCTCTCCGTGCACTACCGCACGCAGCTCAAATTTACCGAGAAGGGCATGGAGGATGCGCGTAAGGCGCGGCGGAAAATCATGGAGTGGATTCAGGAATGCAACGAATGCAAACAATCTTTGCAATCTTTGCCTTCTTTGCAATCCTCAAAAGTCTATACATTTGAGCAAGCATTCCGTGCTGCTATGAACGCTGACCTCAACACACCGGGAGCGTTGGCGGCAGTGTTCGATTGCATGGCGTGGTCCCGCAACGAAGGTTCCATCGAACAATGTGCAGAATTCGCTACCCTCATTCGCTCTGTCTTCGGCTGCTTCGAGCCGGAAGACACAAAGCCGATCCCCCAGGCGGTGCAGGCACTCGCCCGGGAGCGCGCGCAGGCGCGCGAGGCAAAGGACTTCGCCACGTCCGACCGCCTGCGCGATGCCATCCGCGCACTCGGGTACGATGTGCGCGACACGGCGGATGGGCAGCGGCTGGATCCGTCATTTTGAGGCCGCAGGGATCCGTAAAGACATGCAACCTGCACAAAATGCATATTTTCCTTACCACGCATGCCGGTATAAATATACATTTAGAAAACATAATTTAGATTTAGCAATAACAATTCCGGAGGGCGTTGCAGCGTACGGGAAGCTGTTTGTATCCAGAATTCCCGTCCACATCGCCAATTTGGACTACAATTTTTGTACAGAATTGCACATTCTCTCACACCGGCTGTGTGTAACAGATGGCGCAGGTTGTCGTTTGAGTAAGTGCACGGATCCTCGCGAGGCTCTTGCCTCTGTAAAGCGAACCTCGTACGATCCCGCTGATCGGTCTCCGGTAACGGAGCGCGATCCGTGTATGTGATCTTTCACATATTGGCACCTTGCCTTGCCATCCGGTACGACAAGTATTCACATCCTTCCAAAATCAGGAAGCGATCGTGCAGAAGCGGAAGTACTCCTTCCCTCCTTTCCCGGTTCGCACTCGTGTCTTCTCTTTATATATAAGGAGGCGAGCTCCCGGCGGATCACCGCCTTATCACATGCTCAGGCCTTCCACACGAGAGTGGGAACCAGTACGGGGGAGTGCAATCCGATACCTTATATATACAGCCAATACAGATTCCTTCTGACTCTCCGTTTTTATTTCTTTTTATTCTCATCCATTCCTATGGACTTTTCTCGCTTGAAGAAAGTTGTGGCGAGCGCGTCTGTAGCAGCGATCTCCCTCACCCAGGTGGGTGTGGCGTTCGCCGCATACAGCGACGTTCCGTCCGGTGTGTGGTACGGGGATGCCGTCACTGCCTTTACGGCAGCCGGCTACCTGGACAGCACACAGGCACGGTTCCGCGGGTCAGACCCCGCCAACCGTGCAGAATTCGTCAAGCTGGTCGTAGAGCTGAACGGTGGAATCCTTTCCACCCCGCCTGCGGTTCCCAGCTTTGACGACACGGCAGTCGGCACCTGGTACTACGGGTACTTTGAAGAAGCCGGCAAAGAAGGATGGGTCCGCGGCGACGGTGATTGCTACGGCAGCCACCCCTGCTACGCCCGCCCTTCTGCCAACATTAACCGTGCAGAGGCAGCCGCACTCATCGTGCGTTCCTTCGCACTGGATTCCACGAGCGACGCACCGCAGTTCGTCGATAACCCATCGGGCCAGTGGTACACGGACGTCATTCAGACGGCCGCCGACCACTGTGTTCTGCAGGGTGACGACGCAACCGGCCGCGTGCGCCCGGGTGACAACATGAACCGCGCCGAAATGGTCGTCATGCTCCACCGTGTGGACCAGGGCCTGGCCTATGGTGTGGACTGTGGCACCGACGTGGTAGTCCTGCCGAAGATCAAGGATGTTATCGCTACCTCCACCACCACGGTGGAAGTGGAGTTCACCCTGCCGGTCGACCAGACCGTCGCGGAGGACATTGATACCTACACCGTGACCAACGGCAGCGAAATCGACGTAACGTCTGCCAGCATGATCGGTGACGATGTGGTTGAGCTCACGTTCTCCACGTACATGGTTGCCAATCATCGGTACACGCTCACCGTCAGCGATATGGAAACAGCAGATGGTGAGACGTTCAGCGATGCCATGGACTTTAACGGCTACAGTGCTATTGCTATAGGTGACGGCATCCTGGAGGTGTCGCTTGCTTCCAGCAATCCTGTGGGCGACACCGTGCCCAAGGGTGCGGTAGGCGTCGTGATGCTCTCCGTGGACCTCACGGCTTCCTGCGATGACAGCGTCATCGTGGAGCACATGACGGTTCTGCATGAGGGCTTTGGCGATAGCTCAGACATCGATGGACTGTATGCCGCCATCGACGGCGCGCGCGTAACCCGCAAGCGTGTTATCGATTCCTCGGATCAGACCTCCAATCTCCGCTTCTCCTCTCCGCTGGTCATTGACCCGTGCGAGACGGTGACACTCGACCTCGTCGGTGACTATACGACGACGGCCTCTACCGGTGCCGAACACAACCTGGTTGTAGAGTTGGCATCAGATCTTGTCAGCAATGCACGGAGCACCACGGGCAATCTTCCCCTGCGTGGCAACACCTTTACGGTGGCTGCCGTTTCGGGTGGAACGACGACGGTTTCGTACCGCACCGTGAGCCCCAGCAAAGTTGAAGTCGGTGATACCGGAGTCGTTGTTGGCAAGTTCGAAGTTTCCGTAAACTCCGTGGAAGACCAGACCTTCTACTCCATGACATTGGAGCAGAATAGCTCGGCTTCCGATGGTGACTTCACGAACATTGCCATTCGCCGCACAGACGGCACCGTGCTCACCAACACGGTGAGTTCCACGGTCGGTGACTTCGTCACACTGGTTTTTGACCCGCCTTTCACCGTGTTGCAGGGTGACCGCATCACGCTGGAAGTAATCGCCGACATCGTTGGCGGTGCGGGCAACACGCTCCAGATGCAATTCGAAGAAACATCCGACGTGTTTGCCGTGGGTTCCCTGTACGGGTACGGGAGCAACGGCCAGCTGTATGGTTCTCAGGTGACCATCAGCACGACCACAGCATCGACCATCACGATTGATGCAGGTGCATTCACCATTGGTGTGAGTGGTCCCAGCACGCAGACCTACACGCGCGACGATAACGACGCCGTATTCGCGAACATCCTGTTCCGCACCGGCGAAGAAAAAGTCGACGTGAAGAGCATCTACATGGTCGTTGAGGGCGAAACCTCAACAGGTCAGGCACTGACCTATGCAGGAGGCACAGCTGCCTCGGATACGATTGCCGAAGTACTGCAGGGCGTGGAAATCCGCAACAAGGCCACGGGCCGTACGGTGTCCGCCGTCCGCCTCACCGGAGCTGCTGATGCAGGTTCAAAGGCGGCCGAAGGAACATTCCAGGTCTACCGTTTCGATGACTTCATCGTGAACGGTGACGAAGAATGGGAGTTCCGCGCGGACTTCATCGATAATGGCTCAACGGAGCATCCGTTGAGTGGTGATAAGTTCCGTGTGCACATCTGCGGTGAACCCACCAAGATCCTGGATTCCAGCAATAACCTCACGACCAACACCGTTGGCTGTACGGTTGGCACGTTTGTGATCGATAGCACAGCATTGCAGATGCAGGTGAATGGTCTGAGCACAGGCGACAGCGTCGGCGACGTGCGCCCGCGCGGTCTGATCTCCGGCAACTTCCACGAGATCGCTGCTGCCTCGCTGCAGATTGCAGTACGGGCACAGAGCTCCACGGAGACTGCCGTAGAAAATTCCCAGGACATCAGCCTGTTGCGCTTTGAAGCGCGCGCAGGTGATGCCGAAGACATCCTCCTCACCAAGCTTATCTTCGGTGAAAGTGCAGGTGACGCCCAGAACATCAGCGACTACACGCTGTGGGTGGATACCGATGGCGACGGCATAGTGGATACCGTCATGCAAGATGGTGTTGCCGTGCAAGCCAGCCAGGTTTCCTTCAACAGCCTTGCCGGCGGAGGATTCGTGATCCCCGCCGAAGAGACGGTCATCTTCGAAGTGCGCGGCGATGTCGCGTCTTCTCTGAAGACCGCCAAAACACTGCGCTTGGCATTCGCTTCCGGTTCTACCTTCGTAGAAGCGGAAGAGCTCGATGACGGAAGCAGCCTTTCGGGCATTTCCTTCAACGGCAAGGCACTCGCGAGCGCTACCAGCACGGACATTGCTGTCACAAGCGTTGCTTCCCCGCTGTACACGTTCGTTTCGCAGGGTGACCTGTACGTTACGCAAGACTCCACGCCGGTCAGCACCCGCCAACTCCTTGGCGGCGCTCTGTCCGAGCCGGTACTGCGTTTGCAGATGCGAGCGGAAAACGAGCCGATTGATGTGACGAACATCATTCTGCACTCTTCCGGTTCCACTGCAGGTTCTGTAGAAAGACTCGAACTGTATGCAGACAATGCCGCAACACCGTTTGCTTCCGCGACCGTCGGTGCATGTGCAGCAGCAGACAAGCTGACGCACAACCCGAACAGCGGTAACAACAACGTTGCAGCATTCTGTGCCAGTATGGGGAGCCAGCAGCTCGTTGTCCCCGAAGGGGAAGACTTGGACATTATCATCCGTGCCCGTCTGAAGACGGATGCGGCTGGTGCCACGTCGAATCAGGAGCTCGGGTTCTTCCTGTACAGCTCTGTGGGTTCCACCAGTGCTACTGGTGCGGTCCGCGGACGCGGTTACCACTCCAGCAACGATCTGGTAATTAATGATGGAAATACAACAGCCGGAGGCGAAGTGTTCATTGGTGTTTCCTCCCCGGCGGTAAGCACCACCATCGCTTCGGACGAACACGTCTCCGTACTGTCTAAGATCGCGTCGATCACGAACGCCAACGCAGATGCCAACGGCACCACCGTGCCCACGGGTGTCTACCCGATTGGTCAGTTCAAGTTCGCTGCCGCTCAGAACAACAACAGCCGTGATGGTGTGAACAAAGTCACTCTCTCCGGTGTGGTGTTCAGTGTGAATGCAACGAACATTACGATCGATAGCAGCACCTTCAAGCTCTACAACAAAGCTGCGCCTTCTACCACCACGACATGTACTGCACACAAGGCATCGGACTACAGTACCGTGAGTAGCGTCGCATCTGGATCCTTGTTGGTGAACTGTAACGACCTCGCCGAATCCACGGTCAGCACCGAAATAAGTGCAGGTGCTGATTCCACATTCGTGCTGCAGGCCAACGTTACAAATGCCAGCGTATCGGCCAGCGCCACCTCCACACTGCAGGTGTCGATGCAGAACTTCGATACGAAGGGCAGGACCAGCGGTTACGGCGTTGGTGCTTCCTCCACGTACAGCTACATTTACTGGACGGACAAAGATTCCCTCAGCAATGTGCCGTTCACGTGGGTTGAGTACCCAGAGACCGTGGTGAACTCCACGAGCTACCGTAGCTAATAGCATTTCAGCAATATGTAGCGGCTTGATCAGCCGGCAAAACCCCGCCCAGAAATGGGCGGGGTTTTTGTTATGCGCGGAAAAAGCGGTTTGCCGGACAGAGAGGCATCTGCTCAGGTGTTGTATTTATCCCAAGAACTTCCGTTTGAGATCTAATGCGTATGCAGTCATCGGTCGCAGTACCAATTGCTGTTCCGGCGGATAGGTCACCAATTGTCCGCCAAAGTGTTCCTTAAACCGCGTAATACCCTGCCAGGGGTGGTTGCGCGGCGCATCCGGCGGTGCAACACCCAGCAAGTCGTACTGCGTGCATCCGGAGTCCCTGCAGTGGCGTATAGCAGCCCACTGCAGCGCGTAGGGCGCCATAGCGGCCCTGTGCGTGTAGGAAGACGCTCCGTAGTAGTAGATGCCCGTGCCGTTCCACTGAACGCCGAGGAGGGAGGCGATGGTGGTGGGAGTGGGGAGCGGGGAGTGAGGAGTGGGGTTTGGGAGGGACGCAGTGAGCAGGAAGCTGCCGGGCAGTTGATGCAGAAATGCGTGGTATTTCTCCTTCGGCAGCGGCGTGAACCCGTCGCGGTGCGCTGTTTCCTGTACGAGCGTATAGAACGCATCTATGTCATCCGATTGCCGCACGGTGACGCCGTGTTTTTCGGCGATGCGGATGTTGTAGCGTCCTTTAGGTTTCATTTGTGCCAAAATCGCCTCTTCGGGCTGCGCAAGATCCAGTATGCGTGTGGCTTCGCAGTGGACGCAGCGGCGCGAAGGGCGCAGCGGCCAAATGCCAGAGGTTATTTCTGCCACCGGCGACAGAGAGAGCGTCAAACACCTGTCTCTTTTTGCATCTGTCACAATGCATTCCAAGAGTGCCTCCAGTATCTTTTGATTTTTGGTTTCCGGATGCGTCTTGCTGCCAAAAACCGGTCCACGGGGGATTTCCCACGTACGCAGACCGAACGCAGTTCTGTCTATGGCGATGAGCGCAGATGCGATGATGTTGCCCGCCTCTTCGGCGGCGTAGATACGCACTTCCTTCCCCAGTGCTTCCAGATACGCTCTGCGTTCCAGCGACTGCCACAGGGTGCCCTGTGGGTGCGCGGCGATCCACTGGCCGTAGCGCCGCATATCTGCCGGTTGCGAGAGAAGGCGTATATTCATGATGCTCTTAGGACATGCAGTATAGAGTATTGGGAACCCGAATTGTGTGATACGCATTACCGAATAGACAAATACGCAGTACACAAGAAGGACTATGCATCTACACTGCACAATTACCTTACCTAGCTCACTCCCTACTCCCAATTCCCCAA
>JAAYXY010000089.1 GCA_012515645.1 Candidatus Peribacteria bacterium
CAGTGGAACGGCACTGTTCCATGGGATGCCACGAAACTGGCATACGAATGGAAAAAGGAAATATCGCTTTAAGTGAAGGAAAACATTTTCCTGCACACGATCCGAATCTAGTATACGCACCTATGCGTTACCGCGTACTTCTGGTCATCTGGCTGCTCACAGATGTGTTGCTCTTCATCGCAACGTACGCCCTCGCATACTTCATCCGCGTAGGATGGATCTTCTCCACGGATTTTCCGTTTAGCACCTACATGGTCTCCGTATCCCTGAGTGCACCGGTGTGGCTGATCGTCCTCGCAACCACGCGAACATTCGGGCTTTCCCGTAACCAGAGATCACTGCGCAACGGCGCGTACATCACATACGCAGGATTCGTGGGCACGGCTCTTGTCACACTAACGTACTATTTCGCCTTCACAGCGTTCTTCAGCCGCATGCTACTCATTATCGCATGAGTACTGCACACAGGCACAACGTGGGCATGGCACATCACCTTCGACAACTGGAAACGCCGGATGCTCCGCAAGTTCCCACCTGCATTTCCTACACTCATCGTCGGCGTCACACGCGAATCACGCGCACTCATCGCAGATATGCAACAGCACAAGAACGCTCTCACTCCCGTTGCCGTGATTGACGGATACGGCGTGAAGGACACAGATATCTACGGCGTACCGGTGCGGGGAAAACTGAACAAAATCGAAGACGTTCTCCGTGAAGAACGAGTGACGCACCTCATTCAATGTGCAGAACTGGAACAATCAATGAATCTCCTGGGCATCTGCAGACAACATGGCATTCATTACATGCTCCTGCCTTCGGTCCTGGGAATCGTAGAGCGCGACGAGAGAATAGAGACACTGGCAGGACATCCGGTAACCGTCGTCAGCCCGAAAGAGAAGATATGGTGGTGGCTTTTCCAATAACAGCAAACCTCATGCGCGCATTCATCCTTGCCGGCGGTTTCGCAACACGGCTGTGGCCACTCACAGAGAAGAGAGCAAAACCTCTGCTGCCCCTGGCGGGCAAGCCCATCATCGAACATATCATGGAACAGATACCCCAGAATGTTCCGGTGAACATAAGCACCAACGCACTCTTTGAAACAGGATTCATCGAATGGTTGCAGAATCGAAACGATACGCGCACCAATCTGCTCATCGAACAAACCGTAAAAGACGACCAGAAGCTGGGTGCCTTAGGAGCAGTGGCACAATGGATAGAACAGGAACATGTAGCAGATGATGTACTACTGCTCACGGGCGACAACTACTTCGGCTTTTCGCTGCAGAAATTCCTGGAATCCGCACCCTCGGGCAAAACGCTCCTGGCAGCATACGACATCGGCAACACAGAACGCGCCAGAGCATTCGGAACCGTTGTCACCGATGCACACGACACCGTCACCGCATTTGAGGAAAAGCCATCCAATCCCCGGACAACACTGGTGAGTACCGGTTGTTCATTGCTCCCCAGGCACATATTGCCGATCCTCGTAAAACACGCTCAAACGCACCCGGATAACGTGGGCGGACTTTTTGAAGAACTGTTGAAACAAGGAGAGATAGTGCAGTGTTTTGCATTCACGGAACCCTGGTTCGACATCGGATCTTTCCATGCATATATGGAAGCAACAAAAGAACTGGTAGGCGACAATGTGCGTATCGCTCGCAGCAGCACCTGCGAGAAAACGAAAACCGAAGGCAGCGTGCTCATTGGTGAACATTGCCGCGTGCGAAACGCAACACTCACCAATGTTGTACTCTTTGAAGGGTGCACTGTGGAAAATTGTGAACTGCGCAATTGCATCGTAGACACCGGATGCTCGCTGCAAAACATCGATTTAAGTGGGAAAATGTTGCGCGCTGGCACCGTTCTTCAGACATAGCCAAAAAACATCGGCAACTGTAATTGCGGACATGTGAACGATTCCCTACACTCACACCACTATGCGTACACGATATGCGTCAGCAATGCTGGCATTCATCCTTCTGGTGGCCTGTAACCGCAATGGAAATGAGGGTATCACCTTTTCTATCGACATCGATGCCATCGGGCAACAGTACTCCCAGGAGCTACTGCAATCTGCCAGCCGCATGCTGCGCAGGCGCGTGATCGCCATTGCGGCACAGCAAGACATACAGATGCAGGAAACCGACGTGCAAGTCGAAGAAGACGGCACGAATCTTACGGTACAAATAAGTGACGAAGATATGCGCCAGCAACTGGCAACGGAAATGCGCGATCCCTTCACGATGCAATTCATGGAAGAAGTGCCGCTGGACATGGCAGAAGTGATCGTGGCAGAAACACAGGGATTTAAGAGTATTCCTCTAACAGAGGAAGATATTGCGTGGCTCCATATCGCCCATCAAGACGAAAATGGTGCACAGGTACTCATCACGTTTACAGAAAATGGCGCAGCACAGAAACGCGAACTGTTCGCGGAGAGGATTGAACAGAACATCGGCATTTTCGTGCGCGGAATGCCTGTGTACAAGATGCTGGTAGAGTCCGACGATGCAGAAGAAGACACCCTGACCATCAACATCCCGCACGCAGAACTCGCAGAAGTATTCGTAGACGACGTGAACGTGGGATTGCGCACCACGTTTTCTGTTGTAGAGTAGGCGCCTCCTTCCTATGGCACACAAGCACTCCGTTGCCCGGCCAGCAATCGTCGTCATTGTCGCGGCAGCCTTACTGCTCGTAGCACTGCCGGATAACGCGAAGCAGTGGGCACCTGAATTCCTGCGCAAACCATCCATCCATCTGGGACTGGACCTTGCGGGCGGTACGCAACTGGATTTTCGTATTTCAGAGCAAGAATTAGAACAACAGAAAGCTGCCATCCTTTTAGAAATCGACACACTGGAACGCACGGGCGAAAAC
>JAAYXY010000004.1 GCA_012515645.1 Candidatus Peribacteria bacterium
CAGATGGATTGGTGACATCAATAACTATGAGTTCCTGTGCATCTCTGCTCGTCGCGAGATATGCGTACTGACCCCGCAGGAATATATCATTCACCGTCGCATCGTCCTCGATTGCCAGTTCTCCGATTAATGCTATGGAATCCGGATTGCTGATATCGAATGCATAGAATTCGCTCTCGTTATCCATGCCAGTTGCACCCACAAAGAGAATACTGCCATACCGCGCCAATGCTCTAACCCTACCGCCACCCGGCACGTTATACGTCGCACGCGGGACCGTACTGCTATCCAGCCCTGCGGGATTGCTGATATCGAATGCCTGCAACTCATCACCTATGCCCTCCACCGCAAGATACAGCGTATTTTTGTATACCACTGCTTTATGCGACGCTGCACCCAGCATGAATGTGTTGCTTAGACGTAGAGGTGACTCAGGATCCGACACATCGAAAATATAAAGACCTTTCCCTGCTGCACTACTCGTCACAAAGACGTATTCATCGTATACGGCGATATCATTGAGGAGGGGAATACTACCGCCACTCAGATCAATTTCTGCGCGCAATTGCGGCAGAGACCAGTCACCCAAATCACCCGTCCTTGCACGCCAATCTGCTATTTCCATTGAAAGGACAATCGCCCCCGATCTATGGTAACCATGTTTCCAAATTGTCCGTGCAGTAATGCGCTTTTTGTCGCTATTGATCGGTTCAATAAGCATGGATGTTGTGTATCCCGACCGTTCCAGGGAAGAACCGGTGAGAATCCATGCGCCGTTCTCATCGAGTGTGTACCCATGCTGCCCCGGAACAAGCTCTTCGAATGCGCTGTTACGGATACTCTGCGCAACTTCCAATGCTTCCTGCGTGTAATGCATGCCACGCATGCGATCAGCTCCTTCCTGCGAACCTTCCTGCCCGGTGAGCAACACCAAAAATGTTGCCGTGGCAAATACGGCGAAGAGCGCTATCGCAAGCAGTGCCTCGATCAGCAGAGACCCCGGACGCCCGGCATGTGGCTTAACAAACGAAAACGTATGCACGGATTTCACTATACCCCCAAGGCAGTATGTCTGCGATGGGGCTAGCCCCCATGTGTTACTGCACCTGGTGCAAGCTTACCAGGACAACCAAGTCCTGATAATCGGCGGCATCACTCTGCAGGTTTGCGGTTCCCAGTTCAAAGAGGTAAATCACCTGGTTGTCGGGGAGCATGACTGTGCCTGTTTCCGCATTGATGTAATCCCTCAGAAAAGATTCAATGGAAGCCTGCTGTGCCATACTAGATACGTCCGGCACCGTGTCTCCATCCCTTAGCGCCCAAACGAACCGCTCGCTCTGCGCCATGGTTTGACGCGTGTAGTGAGTACGCCAGTGACTGTTACTGTTGCCGCTATACCACCACCGCGTCTTCTGCCACGATCGCGCACTCAGATCGATAGTTGTGCCTGCTGTATACACGCCGGGACAAGTGAATATATGCATCTGGCCATCATTCACATTCGCGTCTGCAGGATGCAGCCAGTTGCCGAATACATCCAACCAACCTGTTGCACCCAAACGTACCTGCATGGTAA
>JAAYXY010000090.1 GCA_012515645.1 Candidatus Peribacteria bacterium
CCGAACAAATAGCCGGCTTCTGCAGCCATCTGAATCACACGGTCGTTCACACCTCCCCAAGGATAGGCAACGGCGTAGACATCCTGTCCAGTACGTTCCTCCAGAAGCTGGCGGCTCTGCTTGAGCTCAAGCTCGAGCTGAGCATTGGTCAGCGAACGAAGATCATCACCCATGTGCGTAGCAGATTGTACATCGAAATTATTGGCCACTAACCGACGCACATCGGTATCGGTAATACCGCTCAAACCCAAATCCTGCGTTCTAAGGAAAATAGTTGCCACAACGCCGTTACTCAGCAGCGCATCCGTAACAGGACCCAGAGATTGAGGCGTCACATCAGAAACGGCCAACAGAACTGTACGCGGCTCCAGGCGGATATCGCGCTCTTCCTGCGCCAACACCAGATCCCGGAATGCACGGAAGGAACGAATGGTGTATCCTTCTTGCTTCAGGCGAGCAATGTGGGAACCCATGGCGGAAAGCATCTCCTCCTGTGTCAACCGATAATGGAGAATGGGCAGCGTGTACTGCTCTTGACGAACAACCAACCGAGGAAGAAATGGAGAGAGATACTCCGCCGCTACGTATCCTTCCCCACCTTCAAAAGCAATACGTGCCCACACATCATCGATGTGTAACGGGCGAACGATCATCTGACCGGGCAATTCGCCAATTTTATCGCTGTTAACATCCGGCGCTCCGCGGACATTCAGGAACCCAAAGTCGACGAAGTACATACCTTCAAACGCCTGTTTCTCTTCCGCCATACGATGCTCTGGCACCACCTTGGCAATGTAACGCGTAGAAACATACCCCTCTGTACCATCAACCAAACGCACTTTCGCCCAAGCAGCATCGGTAAAATCCACCAGTTTCACCATATCGCCACCATCGAGCCTGACCAGCATTTCCGCAGTCACCTGCGGGGCAGACCGAACATTGAGAAACTGGTTCGTTACACGATAAAGATTATCTCCGGTAGCCGAAGGTCCCTGGCGCACCTGCGTGTACCGCTGCACATTGCTGAGATCGAGTACCGGCATATCCTCCTCACCACCACTATCCGTTCCTTCCTCATCGAATCCATCAAGACGTGGCACGAGCCCACCGGTACCCTGCACACCTGTCAAATCCTGCTGCGCATCACGCGCGAGCTGGCGGAAACGTGCGACATCGTCTTCTGTAAAACGGAAAACTTCCGATGGAGTCTCGGGTTCTGCACCACACCCGGCAAACAGAATGCCGAATGACGCAACGAGCAGAAATGCGACGAACGAACGATGAGACATGGCGGAACGGCGGGAGGCGGAGGCTGGACGATACATGATACAGGAGGGAAGAAGAAACAGAAAATTACATCCGGTCAGGAACCCGAATGCAGAGAAGCGCTGCACCAGTACGGAGAACCGATGCAGACAATGCGGTGAGCATCAGGCGAAAATCACGCTGCGGCACTGGCGCCTGTAAGATCGGCTCAGCGTTATAAAACGCGTTGAAAGCCTGACCGAGGCTGTACAGGTACTGTGCAAGAATGTGAGGCATGTGCGAACGCCGGGTTTCCTCTAGAACACCAGGAAAACTCGCGAGTGTATTGGAGAGGGAGCGCTCATGAGATGTTAACGCATCTGCGGCACTTGCGTGGAAATCCGGCTCGTACCCCCCTGCTCTGCGCAGTACCGACTGCGCACGTGCGTGCGTGTACTGCAAATACGGCGCACTGTTGCCTTCCAGGCTCAGCGCCTTGCCCCAATCGAACACCATATCCATCTTGCGATTCAAGCTGAGAATGCCGTACGCCACGGCACCAATACCCATCATCTCCGCAAGAACATCGGGGTCATCAGCCTGAATAGCTTCTCCATGTTTTTGGATCGCTTCACGCGCACGCGTAACCGCCTCATCCAGCACTGCCTGCAAATTGAGCACATTCCCTTTACGCGTGCTCATGCTCTTATCCGCGAAACGCATGCGCCCTGTGAGGACATTTTCAAAATCCGGTAGATCCCATCCGAGCAAACGACACGTTGCTATCAGCTGTTCAAAATGCAATTTCTGGGCAACATCGGTCACAATGTACACACCCTGCGGATGGTACGTATCAATGCGGTAACGCATCTGCGCGATATCACGCGTAGAGTACAGAGTGGCACCATCGCTCTTCTGCACCAGATACGGGGGATACTCGTCATCCGGAAATTGTACGATGAGCGCCCCGTTCTCCCCAACCGTAAAAACTCCTTTCTTCCTGCCCTCCTCCAAAACCGCATCCGTTTTGTCCTGGTAAAAACTCTCACCCAAATCCAGATCAAAAGACACGTGCAGGCGTTCGTAGAGCGACCCAAGAGCCTGTTTGGTCACGGCAACAACATCCTCCCAAAATTGCCGAAGCCTGGCATCGCCTTGTTCGAGCTTCTGGAATGCCATGCGTCCTTCGTCTTCGAGGTCGGGATGAGATTCCGCCTCGTCATGGAAACGCA
>JAAYXY010000091.1 GCA_012515645.1 Candidatus Peribacteria bacterium
GCTGCTGCCCGTCACGGCTCATGCTCAGGTGGGATGTACTTTCAGATAAGAGGTTCATGGCATTGGCCATGTGATCATCAAAAGTGCGGGGATCATTTTTTCTGCACACACTGGGTGCGCCCACGCATGACCATTCATCCTCAATGTGGCATTCGCTGCCGCAACCGTCGCCGTTCCTACGATTGCCGTCATCGCATTCTTCTCCGTCATCGATCTGTCTGTTTCCGCAGAGAGACTGAATGCATTCCGGTGCCGTGAGATTCGGTTCATGGATGCATCCTTGTGTTTCGTCGCAGGAATCAATGGTGCACGGGTCATTGTCATCACAATTTGTTGCATTACTGGTACATGAACCATCCGGATTACATGCGTTTACTGTACAGAGGTTTCCATCGTCACAATCAGAATCTGCGAAACAGCAGTCTTCTGTGCAAAGCGTAGAATCAGTCAGCCCGCCTGCATCATTGGAGATTTCCTGTTGTGCTGTTACAAGGTCATTCGTATCCAGCGAAAGCAGCCATAATGCCCCGGTGTTCTGCATTCCAGTGCTGTCCTTGGTTGTAGGTGCTCCAATAAGGAGTGTCCGGTCACCCATACCTGTGACTGCAAAACCGAATGAGTCCCCATTCTGTTGGGTGCCGTTGAAATTCTGGCAACGGCTCATGCGTTCGGCATCACTGCAACCGTCGCCCCATATACTGCGGTGCTCTCGGACGGAACCGTCTGCGTTCAAGTAGACTATCCAAATAACACCATTTCCACCTATCGCTTCGTCCGGACTGCCGACGAGCAATTCATTGATTCCGTCCCCATCCAGATCACCGGCGTTTCCGAGCGCGATGGCTTTGTTGGGATTGCAACCAAAAGGAAAACCATTAAGGAAGCAATTGTGCTTTACAAAAGATTGGATGTCCCCATTTTGCTGGAGATGTACGATCCAGACTGTGCCGTGGGAATTGGCATAGCCGCCTTTGGCGCCAATGGCGATATCGGGGACACCGTCACCATCCATATCACCCAAGCCTGTCACTGCCGTGCCAAATTCTGTGAACAGACCGGCGATTTCTACGTCTGCAGGAGTAATAACTTTTGCATTTTTCACCGTACCATTCTGGCGAAGGAATAGTACGGTAACGGAGGATTCTCCTCCAAGTGCCGCTGTGTATCCTGCGAGCAGATCAGGAACGCCGTCTCCATCAATATCGCCTGCATGTGCAAGCGATGTCACATACAAAGGTGTGCCGTTGACTGTGGTAATGTGCTGGTAAGACGATACGGAACCATCGTTCCCAAGCATGAGGATGAGCAGTTTGCCACCTACGTTCACTGCTATATCCGGCACGCCGTCACCATTCAGGTCTCCGAGCGGAGCGATGCTATGGAAGAATCCATCGTGTATACCTACTACTTGCGTAAGTTCGCTATCAGTGCGAAGAATCTTATGTACGGATTGAACAGTACGGTCTGCATTCATGAAGAGAATCCATATACTGTTTTGATCTTCCCAGTTGGCTGTACCCGTTTTACTGGGGGCTATGACTGCAATGTCATCAATCCTATCGCCATCAATGTCGCCAATGTTTGCAATAGCAGATCCAAAACGCTGGTCTCTTTCTAAAACTATTTCCGTTCGTTCGGCTTCGCTACAGATACCATCGCCGCATGTGCTCAGCACTTGCCCCAAGAGCGTATGTCTGCTGGATTGCAGTGTCGATATGAGTCCCAGTATTCCCAGGATACTCATGCTGAGAACGAACGTACGGGGTCGTGTCAGGAGCATATGTGTGTGGTGTGGGTTTCTTCGTAGTATACCTTTTTATACATGCCGCCGCAACACCATTCTCTGGTGCGGTTTGCAAATGTGATGCTAAACCTCAAAGAGCAAGCGATTACGTCGCCTGCTCTATGATACGGCGTTCGCGGATCACATTGACCTTGATAACGCCGGGGTACGAAAGTTCGTCTTCAATTTTCTTCGTGATGTCTTTTGCCAGTTTGACCTGCTGTAGGTCATCCACTTTCTCCGTGTCGACGAAGATGCGGATTTCCCGTCCGGCGGAAATAGCGAATGCCTTCTGCACGCCGTCGAAACTCTTGGCGGCGTCTTCCAGTTCGCGCAGACGTTTGATGTATGCCTCCAGCGATTCCTTGCGTGAGCCGGGTCGTGCACCGGAAATAGCATCGACTGCTGCAACGACGAATGCTTCCGGCGATGCAATAGCGACGTCTTCGTGGTGTGCTTCGATGCAGTGGATGACCTCGGGGCGCACTTTGAATCGCTTGCAGATTTCCACGCCGATTTGCACATGTGTGCCGGCGACTTCGTGGTCCAACGCTTTGCCGATGTCGTGCAGCAAGCACCCCTCCACAACGGTGCGCGCATCGGCGCCGATTTCTTCCGCGAGCATGCGGCCTATGTTGGCCATCTCTACGGAGTGCTTGAGAATGTTCTGTCCGTAGCTGGTACGGAACCGCAAGCGACCGATGATTTTGAGCAATTCCTGCGGATAGCCCGAAATACCCAGCTCGGTGGTGGCGCGCTTACCGAATTCCAGCATCATTTTGCCTACCTCTTGTTTCATTTTCTCCACGACTTCTTCTATGCGTGCGGGCTGGATACGTCCATCTTTGATGAGTTTTTCCATGGCGAGCTTAGCGACGTACCGGCGGGCCAGGTCAAAGCCGGAAATGATGATGGCGCCCGGTGTGTCATCAATAATAATGTCGACGCCCGTTACCTGTTCAAATGTTGTAATATTACGGCCTTCTTTGCCGATGATTTTTCCTTTGATGTCATCGGAAGGTAGTTGGACGATGGTTGCAGTGGATTCGCTGGCAACTTCCGATGCGTAGCGGTGCATGGCTTCTACCATAAGGCTTTTTGCCTCCTCCTCGTACTCCGCCTGCATGCGCTCGCGCTGGCGTTTGATTTGCTCGGTAAAGTGTGTAGCAAACTCGGTTTCCAGTTCTTTGGCAAGCTGCTCTTTTGCTTCCGCCTCCGAGAGTTTTGCCACATCTTCCAGTGCTTTTCGATGGGCTGCTGCGGCATCGGAGAGTTCGGATTGAAGTTCCGCAACCGCTGCTTGTTCTTTGGCAACGGCGCCGCGTTGCCGTTCCACCTCCTGCACTTTTTGGTCCAGCGCTTTTTCTTTCTCCTCCAGGCGTGCCTGGTGCGTTTCCAGTTTAGATTCCATTTCCTGTGCTTTTATTTTTGCCTCACTAAGAATTTCCTTGGCAGTGGCACGTGCTTCATGCTCAGCGGTTTTAATATCATTCTGTTTTTCTTTGAGGGTATGTTCCAGTTTTCTGAGCTCTGTTTCCTGCTCGCGGATTTGGTTTTGCATCTGAAGGCTGATCTTCTTTCCCTTGGAAAACCAGAAGTACCCGGAAAGCAGACCGACAGCAAATCCGCCCAGCAAACCGAGGAAAACAATCGTGAAGTCAAACATGAGATACGGGGGAATGCGATAGCAAAAGATCGCTCCCCTCTGCGTCTTCGCAAGATCACCGCCCGTGCATTGTGCTGCTGCTGATGGTGTTCATGGGAAGGGTGGGATCGAATATCAGGGCGGGCACCTCTGTGAACCCGGCTGAAATGTGCAGAGGAAAGTTCTGAGGTCAGAGTAGCACGCGGGTGGGTTTAAGGCGAGCACTTTGCCGTTCTTCTGTGGTGCAGAACATACGTGGAGGCTTGCTGTAGCGGCATTATCGGTTCCGCAGCATTCACGGTGTGTTGTGGCGATGCGCCGGGCGGCCATGTGTGGTGCCATGGCGCTATGCGGATAGTTCGGATCACCGTGCTCGTGCTGGGAGTGCTGCTCGCGTTTTGGTTGCGTACGGCGTCTGCAAAAGTAATGATCAGTGAAATCCTCTGGTCAGGAACGGACATAAGCACGGCGGATGAGTGGGTAGAAATTGTAGGATTGGGATTAGGATTGGGGAGTGGGGCGAACACGGTGGCAGACGATCTTTCGGGATGGCTGCTCACGACGCGTAACAGCAGCGGCGAAGACGTGCCAATCATCCGGTTTGCGACCGGAACGGTGCTGGCATCCGGCGCGTACCTGGTTATTAGCAATTACGATGCCGGAGACTCACGCCTGGCAATCGCACCAGACATGGTAACCACGGCGGTATTGCTGCCGAATACGAAATTGCAACTCAAACTCTACGATGCCAGCGGCACGCTCATCGACGTCGCTGATGACGGCATCGGGGTGCCTATGGCAGGCATGAACGCGAGTGGGACAGGCTGGCGCGCCAGCATGGAACGTATTCGTTTCGATCTGCCCGGCGACAATCCTGCCGCCTGGCAAACGGCGCGCACGGCCATCGGTCTGGACCCCGGCGCGCCGGTGTGGGGAACACCCGGATTCCCCAACGGATCTGGTACAGGAGCACAGTCTTCCGTGATGCCGGAGTCATCCTCTTCCGCGCCTGCCTCTCTGTCTTCTCTGTCTTCTCTATCTTCCTCTACTTCAGGCGCATCACTCTCTTCCGTTTCCACTCCCAACTCCCCACTCCCTATTCCCAATCCCAATCCCAATCCCATCCTCATCACCGAAGTCCTCGCCAATCCCATTGGGCGCGATGATGATGAATGGATCGAGATAGGCAACACGGGCACGGGTGCCGCCGTGAGCATCGCCGGTTGGATTCTGGACGAAGGCAATGGCCCGGGCCACTTCGTCATACCCTCGCACCGCACTGCGACAGGAGCGTATCCGCCCCTCGCGTCCACCGGGTTCGTGCTGTCGCCCGGTGAGCATGTGTCATTCCGCAAATCCGTGACGGGTTTGGCACTGGATAACGGCGATGAAGACCTGTGGCTGTGGAGCGGCAGCACACTGGTGGATCACTGGGTGTACACCGAAACAGCGGAGGAAGTAAGTTTTGGGCGTTTTGGTGCGGGCACCGGAGCCGCACTGCGGTCGTTCTGCGTGCCGACGGAAGGCATGCCCAACGCCGTACATGCCATGCCGGTGCGCATCGGCGTGCAATCCACAAATGGGCACATTACGGCATCCGGAAGCATAGAAGGAGAGGGGAGTGTCAGCGTCAATCTGGAGGCGAGTACCGATACAGGTTCCCTGGCATCCGCCGTATGCCAGTGGAGCTATAGCGACGGTTTTACGAGCAGCAGCTGTAATCCGCCATCGCATGCGTTCAAAGCACCTGGCGTGCATACCGTCTCTGTAGAGGTGCGTACGTTTTGCGGCGACCAAATATTGCTGGAACTCGCAGTGCATGTGCGGGAAAAAGCAGGCAAAGAGCAGGGGAAGAAAAACACAATGCCCGAGGAGAAGATCGTGTGTTCTCCTAGTGCGTTTGGCGGTATGCGCATCAGTGAGGTTCTGCCGAACCCGTATGGGGATGAAACGGAAGGTGAGTGGATAGAGCTGCAGAATACGACGGCTGCAACCGTGGATTTGTGTGGCTGGTTGTTGGACGACGAGGAAGGAGGAAGCAAGCCGTACAAGCTGGACGGCGAATCGGTGCAGCCGGGAGGGTACTTGCTGCTGCCGCGGCTGCAAACGCGCATTGCTCTCAACAATACCGGCGACAGCGCCCGGCTCTTCGCGCCCGGCGCTGCAGATGCTGCAGGCATATTGGTGGATGCCATGCACTATGCTAGAGCTCCGGAAGGCGAATCACTGTCATTGCGCGAAGACGGCCATGCCGTCTGGACGCCGTATCCTACACCGCAGCAGCCCAACCGTTTTCGCAGCGCGCAGCGGAGCTATCCCACAGATACGGTCATTGTTTCCGCGTCATTACCCAATCCGTTTGGCAAAGATGCAGAAGGCGAATGGATCGAGATTGCCAATGTGGGGAATACCCCCATGGATATGGACGGCTGGTGGTTGGATAACCGCGAGGGCGGCAGCCCGCCCTTCGCATTAAATAGCATTCACCTGGAGCCCGGCGCGGTGCGGCGGATCGGCATTCTGGAATCCGGAATTTCCCTGCGCAACAGCCAAGACATCGCGCGTTTGTTGGACCCCGAGGGCTACGTAGTATCGGTTCTGGGATGGGCGCAGGCGGTGGAAGGCAGGATTTACCGTCCACCGGTCCTGCACCAGGCCAGGGCTTCCGTGCGTATTGTACGTATAGTCGACGGCGACACCGTGGACGTCGCACTCACAAATCCCGATGAGTTCAGCAGCATCCCATCTTCACTCAAACGGCGATGGCTCGGGCTCGCAGAGGTACGCAGCGATCCGGTCATCCGCGTGCGCATGATCGGCATCGACACGCCGGAGACCGTACACCCCGCCAAGGCGGTGGAGGCGTACGGCGCCGAAGCATCCGCTTTCGTTACCGCTCTGCTACATGGCAAAAATGCGGTGCTCGAATTCGATGCAGAGCTGTGGGATAAATACGACAGGCTCCTTGCGTACGTGTATACGGCCGAAGGCGACATGGTGCAGCGCCAATTGCTCCGTAGCGGTCTGGCATATGCTTATCTGCGGTTTCCGTTCGCGCGCGCCGACGAATTCGCTGCGTTGGAATGTGAAGCGCGTTCCGCACTGCTGGGCATCTGGAGCAGTGCGGAGGCTGTAAGGGAAATCGAAGCATTACTCGCGGAGGAAGAGGAGGAGCGCATATTGGAAGAAAGCGGCCTCACTCTGGTTGCCAAGCCGCCGCCCGGGCGCGTTGCTTCCGGCACCGTGGTGACATTCACGCCGTCCGTAAAGGCAGATTTGTATGTATCCATAAATTCAGGTGCTTTTGCCGCGTTTTCCGGAACGTACATCGTGCAGACAGATGCCAGCATCGCTGCGTTCGCGGCACGGGAGGCTTCCGGCACGGTGCTCGTTTCGCCTACGGTGCACGGAACGTACCTGTTGGAACGTGCTTCCTATGCAATGGATGTGACGATAAGTGAGGCGTATCCGTCGCCCAATACAGGGGAGCAGGAGTGGATCGAGATCGCGAATCGCACGGCGGAAGATGTGCAATTGGGAGGGTGGTTGCTCGATGATGTGCGCGGAGGAGGCAGCCGCCCGTGGACCGTTCCGCCCGGCGTGCGCGTGCCTGGATCGGGTACCATCATCTTTACCAAAGAACAAACAGGCCTGGCACTCAATAACGACGGCGATGAAATCTGGCTCATCACCCCCGATGGGTGCACTGCTGTTACAGCGGAGTATGGAAAAGTGAAGAAGGGGAGGGGAGTGGTGTTCGGGGACGCAGTAGAGGCGAAGTTGCCGATAGCCGAAGTGCAGGAGACCGTCGTTGCGGAGAATGTAGAGCAGGAAGAGTGGGCGGGAACGCTGCTTTTTGGCACGCAACTGATCCGTATGCCGCAGGTGCACCCCAGGAGGCAGGGGAAAATGGCGGAGTTGGGATTAGAATTAGGATTGGGAATGGGATTGGGATTGGGAGTAGGGAGTGGGGAGTTGGAAGAAGAGGATGAGGGCGCAATTCAAGATGGATTGCAGATCGTTTTCCGTGCACCCATGGCATGCATAACAGATGTGCCTACGCCCGGCGCGCCGAATTCCTGCGTGACATTCGAAAAAGAGAAAATTTCCAAAAAATCCCAAGGTAAAGAGAAAAAAACTGCACAAAAAAATTATACAAAAAATGCTGCAACATCCGGAGGTATGCAGTGGTTGCGCAACGCGTACCGTAACCTCCTGCCGGGAACTGCCACGGGCGCACCGTTGCCCGCGGTGCACCGAATGCTCGCGGCGCTGGCTGCCGCGCCGCGCGAGACCAAGGGAGAAACACACGGTGCATCACCATTGCCGTACGAGGCGGCGGCGCTCTTGTGCACGATTATTGCGGGTTGCACGGCGCTGTGG
Organism: Candidatus Peribacteria bacterium; assembly: GCA_012515645.1. GTDB lineage: Bacteria > Patescibacteriota > Gracilibacteria > Peribacterales > Peribacteraceae > JAAYXY01. The sequence continues at coordinate 7,812 of JAAYXY010000091.1, forward strand.
TATTTGCGTTCAGCCCGAGCCATGGACGAAGAGAGGGAAATTTGATACAATACTTCGATGGTAGACACAAAAAATCCATCTGATGAGCACGCAGGGGGTGATACTCCCGATCCTTCGGGCAGTATTCCTCGCGATAAGCAGAATATTTCTGATATGGATGAATTGCATATTTGGGCAACATTGGAATCTATCCAGGATCGCACACGGGAACTGGAAAAAGAATTGAATGAGGAGGCAGTAAACGATGTAAAGGGCAATATAAACAGGATCATACGCGATACAGTCAGCCGTCTAAACGGCGTGATCGGTTCGTTACATGAATCAGATGTGGATTCTGCAATAGACACAACGTCTCCAGGTGATGCAAGCGTGTTGAGCAGAGGCAAAATTGAAGGCGTGGACGGAATAGGCCAACAGGCAGAATTGAGAAAGCAGGTGAAAGCACTGCAAAAAAAGTACAACCTGAAAACCAACGAAATGCAATACATGCTGAAAATCCTCAGTAGTAACACAGAGCAAGCGGAGCAGGAAATAAATAAAGTAGAGGAGGAACACCGGAAGAAAAAAAGCAAAGAGAAAGAATCACAGAAAATCGACGATAAAACGGAAGACGAAAAAAATGATACGGAAAAAAGAACGTGGACTGAGTGGCGCAAACAAACGTGGGAAAGTCGGAAGTATCAAGTGTATGCCACGACAGGAAGTGCAGCAGCCACTGCCACAGGCGCTA
>JAAYXY010000092.1 GCA_012515645.1 Candidatus Peribacteria bacterium
GTTCCAGACGGATAGGGCAAATTGGAAGAGCGGATCGCAGGAGCCGTTCCCAGAGCAGTTTAATACACGCTGCAGTGAAGCAGCGACAGGTATTCATCTTGCTCCCGTGGAGTTGGATCGCCAGTTTCTGTTGGGGGAAGGATTCAGTGAGGATCGCATCTTCACCGTTGGTAATTCCGTGGCAGACGCCACTATGGAGGCAATGGATCGCATGGATCAATCCACTGTCTTCGATCGGTATCCGGAACTGGCGGACGGGGATTTTGTCCGATTCTGCATTCATCGAGGAGAAAATTGTTCCAGTGAAAAACGATTTGGGGCTATCTATTCTGCTATGAAGTCGCTTATCTTAGATGGGCGAAAAGTGCTTCTTATCTCGCTCTTTAAGACGGAAACAGCTTTGGAAAAATTCGGCTTAAAGGCGGAGGTTTTGCAGCTTGCCAAGGAGCACAAAAACTTCGTCTACAGTCCGGTATGGGCTGAGTACGGTGATGTGATCGCGGCCATGAACCGCGTGGCTGTTTGCGCAACCGACAGCGGTTCCATGCAGGAGGAAATGAATGTGATGGGTGTGCCGTGTGTCACGCTTCGTTTCGGTTCCGACCGCAGCGAGTCCGCCATGAACGGCGGCAACCTCATCGCGCCGCCGATTGATGCGAATGTCATCAAGAGGATTATCGAGTACGCATGGGATAACAAAGAGATGCGCAAAGCCCCGAAGCTCTATGGCGAGGATGTCAGTGTCAAGTGCATTGATGTTGTGGAACAGGTACTCGCGAAAGGCGAAGTGTTTAGAGATGAGGAGGAGCGGTTGAACATTTAAGCTATACTGCTCGACGTGTTCTTGCAGCGACTCCGTGAGCGGCTTGTTCTTCTCCTGATCGTGCTTTTGCCTTTCCATGCGTTCCTGGTGACGGTGGGGACCAAACTCATCGCGGGTTCCGGGCATGCACCGTTGCCCTCTTTGGTGTTGTGGAAGGAGTGCCTTCTTCTTGTTATCCTCGCTATAGGCTTTGCGGAGTTCGTGCGCTTGTTTCGGCAGGGCTCTGCTTTGGTGCGCCCCGATATCCTCGATGCGCTCATCGGGCTTTTTATCCTCATTTCCATTGTGGTGACTTTTAGCACACATGGTGACTGGCGGTTATTTCTCTACGGCATGAAGTATGATGTGTTTCCGCTTCTTCTCTTCGTTTTTCTGCGGCGCCTGCCGTGGTCTGATGCATGGAAAGAACGTGCAGGTATTCTCCTCATTACTGTAGGAGGTCTGTTCGCGGCATACGGCGTTACGACACTCCTGTTACCGCCTGCGTATTTTGCGTTTTTGGGGTACAGCGATTTGCACTCGCTCTACATTCCCAGTGGTTCGTTGGCGGCATTCCAGCACATTGGCACACTGGATATTCGCCGTATCCAGTCGGTGATGAGCGGCCCAAATCAATTTGGTTTGTGGCTGATTTTGCCTGCTGCTCTGCTCATTACTCGTCTCGGGCGCACGCACCCGGAAAATACGCCTGCCGTTTTGCGTTGGTTCTCGCTGCAATATATGAGGAAGTACGGCATGGATATTGTATGGCTTCTGCTCA
>JAAYXY010000005.1 GCA_012515645.1 Candidatus Peribacteria bacterium
CGGCAGTGGCGGAAAGAGCGACGCCGTGTGACCGTCCGGCCCGAGTCCAAGTACCATGACATCCGGCGGGCGCGCGGCAAACAGATCCACGAACGAGCGGGCATACGCAAGTACGCAGTCTTCGATCCCCAGGCTGGTATCTGGGAAGTAACACTGGTCCGGCGGCACATCTGCATGTTTCAGCAACGTATCGCGCACGAGCTTTTGATTACTCTCTGCGTGGTCCGGCGGCACATAGCGTTCGTCTACAAGGAAGAGTTGCACCTTCTGCCAATCAATATCGGACCGTTGACCGAGTTCCTCGTACACCGGGCGCGGCGTAGAGCCGCCGGAAAGGCCGAGGATGCACGAGTCATATTGCTCTATAGCATTCAAGATCTTCTGTTGCAGAATGACGACGGACTGCGCAGTGAATTCGGCGTTGCCGGAGGTTTCAATCAAATTGTATGTATACATATTCGCGTATGACCGGGATCAAATTTCCATCCACGCCACGCCGTCCTGCGCGATCCAAGCATCCAGGGCATCCGGGCCGTTGGATCCTGCAGGGTATGTATGCAGAGGCGTTTCGTCGCGTTCCAGATGTTTCTGCACGGGGTCTATGAGCCTCCATGCAATTTGGATTTCTTCGAATGATGCAAACCACTGCTGTTTGCCATGGATCGCTTCCAGCAGCAGCAGTCCGTGTTCGGGCAGACAGTCCCCCATGCATACCAGCGGGTCACTGAGTATCAGCGGACGGAAACACGGTTCCGTGCCTCCCATTTTGGTCTGGAGTTCCAGGCGTATACCGGCTTCTCCCTGCAGAATGATGTGCAGGCAATTAGGCTTGCTGTCCTTCCCTATTTTGTGCGGTTCCTGGAACAGGATGGAGATGCGCGTTTCTTTTTTCTGCAGGCGCTTGCCGGAACGCAGAAAAAACGGCACGCCTGCCCAGTGCGATGCGCGTGACATGATGCGCATGGCAGCGAACGTGTTCGTTCGGGAATCCGCTGCAACGCCATCTTCTTCGCAGTACCCGCGCACATGTTCCTTTCGTATGGAACCGGCTCCGTATTGCCCCTGCAACACGATGTCGTCCATCGATGTCGCCGGAGGCAGGTAGAGTGCCTCCAGTGCCTGCATCCTTCCTGCGCGCAGTCCGCCACTTTCCTCCCCGATGCGCATGGTGAGCAGGGACATGACCATAAGGAGGTGAGACTGGAACATGTCGCGGAACGTGCCCGTGTTCTCAAAGTATCCGGCGCGCTGTTCAATACCATTCTGTTCAGCCGCAGTGATTTCTACAGACCGGATCAGCGTGTGTTTGAACAAGCGTTCGAGTACGGGGTTGGCATAGCGCAGATAGTACGTGTTACGCACAGCTTCCTTACCCATGTAGTGGTCTAACAGGAATATCTCTTCTTCCATAAAACAGCTGAGTAGTGTTTCTTTCATCTCCCGGAAGCTCCGCGAGTCGTGACCTACGGGTTTTTCGACAATACAGCGGAAGGGAACGCCAGTTTCGTGCACACCGCTCTTGCACAGGTTCTGTGCAATAGGCGCAAAGACTGCGGGCGGTACAGAGAAATACGCAAGGCGTATGACACTGCTCCATTTCTGCTCAATTTGTTGCAGCTGTCCGCGCATGGCTGCGAACGATGCAGCCTCATCATATTGCCCCTGCTGGTAGAAGCAGTGTGCAATGAACGCGTTGATACCTCCCTCATCCGGCTCGGGCTCGTTCTGCCGGATCGCTTCGGCAACCAGTGCGCGGAACGCTTCGTCGTTCATATCCGAGCGCGAAAATCCCACAATTGCAAAGTGTTTCGGCAATCTGCCTGTTGCAAAGAGGGTGTACAGCGCCGGATAGATTTTGAGCCGGGCAAGGTGACCGGAGGCTCCAAAAAGCACAATACTGAACGGTGACGAAGCGCAGAGTTTCATACTCGGGTATTGTAGACGAATCGGCGTGCATTCTTCAGGGAATTTGCAGCGGGTATTGCATTGCGTGCCATAGCGCTGCTACTGTGCCCGTACAACACCGCTCTATCCAGAGTGGCAAGGAGGGAACCGGCCCGCTGATCTGCCCGCCAACTCTTCGACTCGCTTCGCTCACGTAAGAGCAGGCAGCCCAAGTAAGTGGTACTTCCGGGCCCCTCGCGGGGGAAGATAGAACACATGCAGTTCACGCTTCCTTACGCCGCAGGGCAAGCGTTCCTTTCCTTGTTCCCACTCCCCAATCCCAATCCTAATCCTCATCCCAATCCTACTCCCTACTCCCAATCCCATGTCCTACCTCTTCACTTCAGAATCCGTTACAGAAGGTCACCCCGATAAGATCTGCGACCAGATCAGCGATGCCATTGTAGACGATGCTCTGCGCCAGGATTCCGGAGCGCACGTTGCCTGCGAGTGCATGGCGACCACGGGTCTGGTGGTGGTTGCGGGGGAAATCCGTACGAAGGGATACATAGATATTGCCTCTATAACCCGCGAAACCATTCGCGAAATCGGGTACGACGATGCCACGTACGGTTTTGACCACAAAGCGTGTGCCGTGGTGGTGAGTGTGGACGAACAAAGCGCGGATATCGCCATGGGAGTGGACGAAGATAAAAACTGCAAGCATGAGCAGGGCGCGGGGGACCAGGGACTCATGTTCGGGTTCGCATGCGACGAAACACCCGAACTCATGCCGCTGCCCATCGCACTTGCGCACAAGCTCACGCGCAAACTGGCGCATGTGCGCAAGAACAAAGAGCTCCCGTATCTGCGACCGGACGGCAAAAGTCAGGTGACGGTAGAATACGGAGACGACGGCAGACCCCGCCGCGTGCAGTGCGTGGTCATCTCCACCCAGCACGCGGATGGCGTACCGTATGAGCAGATTTGCGCGGACGTAAAAGAGCGGATCATCCAACCTATCTGCGGAGATTTCACAGACGAAAAAACGGTGTACCACATCAATCCAACGGGACGTTTTGTCATCGGAGGTCCTCCGGGTGATTGCGGACTCACAGGGCGCAAAATCATCGTGGATACCTACGGCGGTTACGGCCGGCACGGCGGTGGGTGTTTTTCCGGCAAAGATCCCAGCAAAGTGGATCGCTCCGCAGCGTATGCGGCACGTTGGGTTGCCAAGCATATTGTAAAAGCGGGGCTGGCCAGCAAGTGTGAAGTACAGGTCGCCTACGCCATCGGTATAGCGGAACCGGTATCCGTACACATAGATACCTTTGGTACAGTCATGGCAGGGAAAACCGATGCAGCCCTAGCTGCTGCGGTGCGCAAAGTATTTGACCTGCGACCGGCAGCCATCATCGCCGATCTCGATCTGCTTACCCCGCAGTACAAAAATCTGGCAGCCTACGGTCACATGGGTCGCGAGGATTTGGATGTGGCGTGGGAGCGGACGCCGCGGCTGGAAGAGTTGCAGCGGGCGGTTGGTTCATGAATACCAATCAATCGGCGTTGTATCCCACGTGCCACAGGCCGAAGACCAAGGGTAGGCAACCGGTGTGTCGGCTATATGCCGTCGCACAGGATCGCTATGCACGTATGTCAAAACCCGCACTGCGTTTGTAGTGCATCGCATGTGGAAACGGCGTTGCCACATAGGACGGATGCCCGTGGCAAATACCAGACCGATTTTATAGGAATGTACAATGCGTGAAACACTGCCGCCTTTTGGTACCCGCAACAGAAAATGGCAATGATCTGGCATGATCACGAAGCCGTACAGGATGAATGGATGCATTGCCTGTGTGCGGTAGATTTGTGCTACCGCCTCGCGTGCGAATGCAGCGTTATAAAACAGCGGCTTACGTTTTTTTGTGACGATTGTTATGAGCATGATTTCCTCATTTTGAATCCAGTGCCGCTGGGTCATGCATGGATTCTGTAGCAACACGCATTGCATACCATCAGCTGCACGTACGGAGGCATGCAGCTGGTTCAATTTTTGCGTTTGAATAGGCCTAAAAGCTGTTCTCATCGTGTGGAGAACGATAGTGATATGTGCCGCAGGTTCGCCGCACCCGTGGATGTGTGTAGGACGCCGCACGTACGGAGACGTGCGGCTGGTGTGTTTGTGTTTTATGTCAACGTGCGGCTAGGGACTTGCAAATGGCATTCTGGTTTGGTTTTGGGTATTTGAGTGGGTGATGAGGCGCCTAGGACTTGGCAGATTTTTACTCAATCAATTGGTTGTTCGAAGAAAACTATCGAAGCCGAAAATAGCCATAGAAAAAAATGCCAATTACTAGCAATATTGTTGGTACAAGATATAAAGGATCTGTTTGCAGCGAAGGCATTATTTTAAACCGCGCATAGCCACCTTTGTCGGTAATAGAAGCTTTAAGGTGGTTTTCCCCACTGCGCAAATACTGTTTCAAGTTGACACTCGCACCTCGTTGCCAACAGATTTCTTTATCCAGTACCACTAATGAATCATTTACCCAAAGAGCCGTGAGACAGTCATCTGGCACTATGTGAAGGTGATTTGAGTGCAGCTTAGGGAGCAAGATGTCCATTTCCACAATCAGCTCTTTTGCATCCGTACGGATTTTCAGCGGATGTTCAAATGCTTGCGATTTACCTCCTTGCATTGTGTAGGTTGCATTAATGACTTCGATTTTTGTGAAATACATTAAAGATAGATAGAGAGCAATGAGCAGGAGAACCATTACGACATCAATACAATATAAAGCGAGGTTTTTAATCATACACTTATAATACCAAAACTAACTTGGTAAGGATATGTATCTGAACCTATGCAGTTGCATTTGGTGTCAGTGTGAGGCTAAGGACTTATTCATATTCAGAGCATCAAGATCCTAATTGCTTGTACAAAAAGGGGAAAAGATGATTACCAATTGAACTGAATTCAAGAAATTTTTAATATTATAAACACTGATTTTAGTGATAACTTTTATCACCTCTTTAACCCCCTAGTCACAATCCTATTGTCCTTGTTGCGCATGGAGTTTTAATTTGACTGAAGCAACCGACATCTTGGAGCAATTTGTTCCAACGCCAAGTGACTGTTTTGTAGGCATTGTCCAACTAGGGTCCTCGGATAATTCCTCAGTGCTTCCTTTCCATTGAAAGAGTAGTGTGCCATTCGCGCCGACAGTAATGATTGCTTGATCCTCATTAAAATTGCGGACGCTTATTTCATAAGTATTTCTCCCTTCATGCACAATTTTTCCCTCGACTGCTTCTCGGATCTTTAGTGGACTTTTGCCATTTACATGGCTTAGGTAAGTTTTAGGTGGATTCCAACCATCTACCACAAGAGTAACACTTGTAGAGCCTACTGGCAGTGAGACCGCCAATCCTTCTTTTCCATCGTAGACATCAAATATAATTTGTAGATCATAGCTTCCCGTTATCTCAGCAATCTTGATGCGCGAAAAAGTTGTATCAGATAAGGAAGATAGTCCTAATGGTGTGAATTGCCATTTGCCCTTAATAATCTCGGGCTCATCAAGTACTTCATTTTTTAAGAGCTGAATTAGTTCTATCCACTTCCCTTTCGGGAACTCTGTGCGC
>JAAYXY010000093.1 GCA_012515645.1 Candidatus Peribacteria bacterium
AAAAAACGTGAAAAACAGGAAGAAGAACGTCGCACAGAGAAGGTAAAACAAGCCAAAGAATCAGGGGGAAACAGTGAGCACATGCATCTGCGTGTTCCCAAAACCAAGAAAGAAAGTGCGGTAACAGCATTCCTCGCGGCGCTTGCGACTATGGGGCTTGGCAGGCAGCGTACAGCGTTTATCGACAACCTGGGTACAATGATGGATGCAGGCTTGCCCCTCTTAGATGCTCTGCGTGCGCTCAAAGAAGAAGAACGCAAAAGACCCATGCGCAAGCTCATTGGTCGCATCATTGTTGCCGTGGAAACAGGTAGCCCTCTGTGGCGTGCCATGGAAGGGCAACACTTCTTTAAGCAGCAGCAGATTGCCATGGTGCGCGTGGGGGAAGAAGCAGGAAATCTGGTGGAAAACATGCAGTACCTCGCGGAGCAAGAGGAAAAAGACCACGCGCTGCGCAGCAAAGTGAAGACGGCGATGATCTATCCGATCATCATACTTGTCATGCTCACAGTTGTTGTGTTTGGTTTGGGACTCTTTATCCTTCCCAATCTCATCCAGGTCATTCAGTCCCTGGGTGTGCCTCTGCCACTTTTCACACGTGCCATTATCCTGTTTACTGGATTCTTCACAACGCATGCCCGGACGATTGTTCCGTCGTTTTTCGGAGGGGTCATCGTTTTTGCGCTCCTCGCGAAGTTCACACCGTTAAAAATAGTCGTACAGTGGCTGATATTGCATACACCGGGTATCGGGACACTTATACGCGAAGCGACGATCTCGCGTTTCGGTGTGGTGATGGGCGGCTTATTGCAGGCGGGAGTTCCCGTAACGGAAGCATTGGAATCCCTAGTCAATGTGTCGGGTATCCATCGGTATCGTGCGTTTTATACGGAACTCCTGGAACATATCCAGTTAGGCGATTCGTTCACCACGAGTTTTCACAAGATCAGGAAAACGGGTAAATGTCTTCCGTCTTCGGTGCAACAGCTCGTGATCACCGGCGAACAGTCCGGGTCGCTCACGAAAGTGATGCTCAAAATTGCACAGATTCACGAAAAACGCGCTGCAGAGGTGGCAGAAAAGCTCCCTGTTATCTTAGAGCCGTTGCTCTTGCTTTTCGTCGGTGGATTAGTGGCCGGTATCGCGCTCGGAGTGCTTGCACCGATTTACAGTGTGGTAGGCAGTATTGGATAAGATTGAAAAAATGCCATCCATTTGGTATAATAGACATGAAATTTCCAAAAGAAACAGTATGAAAAATATCAGTGTGAAACGCGCAGGATTCACTATGATCGAGCTCATGCTCGTCATGGGTATCATCAGCATGTCGACAGGATTTTCCATACCGCTCTATCGCCAATACATCATTCGTAATGATTTGGAAATTGCACGGCAGAATATTTCGCAAGGACTGCAGAGAGCCAGGTTCCTCTCGCAGGTTGCCATGAATGATGCCGGATGGGGATTCTATTCCCAGAACAACGGCGGTCGTGCCACGCTCTTCATGGGTGCATCGTACGCGGTACGTGACCCCAATTACGATGAGTACTATGCAATCCCCGAAACGATTTCCGTGGAGGGTCTCACGGAAGTGGCGTTCTCAAAGATCGGCGGCATGCCCGACAAAACGGGCATCATCACGCTCCGGGCGCTCAATGGCGAAGAACGCACAATCGCCGTAACGGTCGGCGATGAGGGCACGGTGAGCATCCCTGATGACTGGATGGCGATCTGCGTCGATCCGTATACGGATAACCCGCGCACAATTCATGTGCCGGATTCTCTATGGGAGTATTACCAGAGCAGAGGTGCGGAGATTGGCACATGTGAGCAGGTGCTTCAAGGCGGCGAAGATATGGAAGAAGAACAAGGTGGCGATGTTGCAGAAGACGAAACAGGAGTAGATGAAGAAGACATCAGCATGACAGAAGACACAGTCATTCCTGAAGTCGCATACACGTGTACCATCAGTGTTCTGGGTGCCGCGCTTACGAATGGTGCCGGCGGTTATGACATGCCCGTTACCATGCA
>JAAYXY010000094.1 GCA_012515645.1 Candidatus Peribacteria bacterium
ATGCAATGATAGACGCAGTTGGATTGTTTCTTGAAGACGGATTTCATGATGCCATTCTAGCGAGAAGACGCCGGAAAGACTTCATCCCCCGGCTAACGCCGGGGGTTTTGCGGAGGAACTATAAAAGTCAGCCTTCGCTCTACGCTTCGCTACGAGCTATGGCTGACACAGTAGCTTCGGCTTCACTTCGTCGCTTCGCTTCTCATTCAGCTCGAATCCAACTGTTGCAGCGCCACGTCAGCTTAAGCTGACGTGGCGGAGAGGGCGGGATTCGAACCCGCGGACCCCTTACGGGGTCAACACATTAGCAGTGTGTCCCATTCGACCACTCTGGCACCTCTCCGTGCATGGGGAGTATATGGAATCAGCCGCCGGTGATCTAGCGAACTTTGCAATCTTTACGATGTCCAATCCGTATGGAATGTGCCTTCCGTATCGGTGCGCTCGTACGTGTGCGCACCAAAGTAATCACGCTGCGCCTGAATGAGGTTCTGCGGCAGCCTTGCACTGCGGTACGCATCGTACGCGTGCAGGCTCGCGCTCAGCGCAGGCGTGGGAATACCGCGGCTGGCTGCAATGGTGACGGTGCGCCGCCAGTCACGTTGCTTCTCCCCGGCGAACCGCTGCATAAGCTGCTCCGTTGCAGCGACTGTATCGCCCCTCCCATACTGCGCCTGAAAGAGTGGCAGGAACGCGGAACGGATGATGCAGCCGCCGCGCCAGATGCGTGCGACTTCGCCGAGATCGATCTTCCATCCTTCTTCTGCCGATGCCTTCTCTATGAGATCAAACCCCTGCCCGTACGTGCAGAGCGCAGCGAGTTCGAGCGCGTTGCGGACAATCGAACGCAGCTTCTCTGGTGGAGGCACGGGATCCTGTTCATCCAGCGCCACTGGCAACGACCGGTGCGCCGTACGTTTTTCCGCACTGCCGGAAAGAATGCGCGCATCTACCGCGGCATTGATGGTGGGAATGGCAACGCCGTACGTCATCGCCGCTTCGGTCGTCCACTTGCCCGTCCCCTTCTGCCCTGCGCTATCCGCGATGAAATCGATTAAATCTCCTCCCGTTTCTGCATCTTTCTTCGTGAAAATCCGTGCGGTGATTTCCAGCAGGAACGAGGAGAGATTCGCATCGGTATTCCACGCAGCAAACGTCTCTGCCAGCTGCGTGTTCGTATACTTCCCTACGTCCTTGAGCAGCGCAGCGCTCTCTGCGATCAACTGCATGATACCGTATTCGATGCCGTTGTGGACCATCTTCACAAAGTGCCCTGCGCCGCCTTCACCGACATAGGCGATGCACTTGCCGCCCTCGCCGTCATCCGCTGCCATCTTTGCGAGGAGCGGCTCGATCGTTCTGTACGCCTTTTCGTTTCCTCCCGGCATCATGCTGGGCCCCTGTAGCGCTCCTTCTTCTCCCCCGGAAATCCCCATGCCGATGAAGTGGATTCCCTGCGCCGCCAGTTCCTCCGTACGCCGCTGCGTATCGGGGTAGTGGCTGTTGCCGCCATCCAGAATGATGTCTCCTTTCTGGAGCAACGGGAGGAGATCGCGCAGAACGGCGTCGACTGCTTCACCCGCCTTTACCATGAGTAAAATGGCTCTGGGATGCTCTAAAGATTGAACAAATTCTTTGTACGATTTGTAGCCTTTCATCTCCCCTTCCGCCCCGTGCTCCTCCAGGAAGTTCTCCGTCACCTGCGCCGTGCGGTTGTAGACCGACACAGCGGCACCATTGCGCGCGGCATTGCGGGCGAGGTTCGCCCCCATGGTTCCCAAGCCGATGACACCCAGAGAATATTGCATGCGGATTACGATCCTGAAACGCTCTCCCAATCTTTGCGGAAGCGTTCCATGCCGAGATCGGTGAGCGGATGCAAAGGGAGCCTGCGGAACACATCGACGGGCACGGTGCAAATGTGCGCGCCCAGTTGCGCAGCTTCCGCAATGTGGCGCGGATGCCGCGTAGAGGCGACGAGCACTTCCGTATCGAAATCGTAGTGACTCCATGCGGCCATAATTTCCGCAATCAGCTCCATGCCGTTTTGCCCCGCGTCATCCAGGCGCCCGATGAAAGGGCTAATGATGTTCGCACCGGCTTTGGCCGCCAGAATTGCCTGGTTCAAGGAAAACACCAGCGTCGTATTGGTGCGTATGCCCTTCTGCCTGCAATACGCCAGGGTTTTCAGCCCCTCGATTGTCATGGGCACCTTTACGACGACATGTTCATGCCATCCGCTGTACTCGTCGGCCTGCTTGCGCATGCCTTCGAAGTCCGATGCAGTGACCTGCGCACTGACTTCCGGCACGCATGCGCACATGGCGAGCACGGTTTTGCGAAAGTTTTTGCCTTCTTTCGCAACGAGCGTGGGATTCGTCGTCACGCCGTCGAGCACGCCCCACGCGGCGATTTCTTTGACCGCTTCGACGCTGGCGGTGTCCAGGAAGAGTTTCATAGTGCCACTACTGTACAAGCCTGCGTTCCCGGCCGCCACTGCTCTGCCCCAGAGTTTCCTTGTTTTTGGCTCTGTGGATTGTACCATGCCATTCCCATGCCCCGTTTTCGATGTACAAATGGCACGCCCATCCCGGACAACCGGAAAACATGCATTCTGCGCACAGCTCTGGAACTTGCCCGCGTGCAGGACCTGGATGCAGCGCAGATATACCTGCGCATCAACGCCGTATCTGCAGACCTATACGAACAATTCCGGTCTGCTTTCGCCACGCAGGAAACATCCGTACACCGAACCACCCTTACAACACGTCTACAGACGTGTCTAAGAGAACTGCCGCTGCCTATGTCCTGCATCAATACGCTGCATTATGAGGGGAAACATGTAGTACAGGACATCCTTTGCGATAACAGTACTCTCCTATGCATACCAAACATCGGCCCGTTCACTTTGGACCAATTGGATACCTGCCTGAAGAACATAGGCATAGAACGCCATGCTGATGGATCACACATCGACCTGTGGACGCACCCTACAGAGGACTCGCCGTCATCAGGAGCAATGCGGTGATTGCGACAATGATCGCTACGTTGAGTTTGACGAGTGGAAAAGAATGCTTTTTCGTCTGCATATGCGTCATTGGGGGAACTGGTGCAGCACTCTAGTGATGCACCCGGGCACACCGCAAGAATGAGCGCTTGACACTGCAGGCACGCTTTACGCATCGCTGCAGGAGCCATACACTGGCACAGCATCTCAACCCCAAATCCCATGGCCAAACGACCCGATCCACGCACACTCATAGGACAAGATCCTTCTATTGTCCCCATGTCTGCGCAGCGCATCTTGCGTGCTGCACAGAAGGTGGAAAGTACCTGGATCGGTCCTAATGACGGCGAAGCTCTGGATGCCGACATACAGGAAGCGTACACACATGCCTACACGATTATTCGGCATCTTGCCGTGCGCATGCCGCGCGAGCACAACTCGGGGCATCCGGGCGGGTCACTCTCCGCATTCACCTTCTGCTACCTGCTCAGTCTGCACCGCAACCCGCACACCGACCAGCCGCTACGCATGAGCGCCGGGCACCTCTCTGTACTCGGATATGCACTGCAGTGGCTTCTAGGTCGTGAGGGCAATGACGCACGCCTTGCCTCGCCACAGGCACTCATCACACATTTTCGCACGCCCGATGGTCTGCCTGGTCATATCGAAGCGGGTATCGGCGACATTCCCTTCGGCACGGGTCCCCTAGGTAAAGGCGTCAGCAACGCACTGGGTGCCGCGTTCGGTCTCCGACGCCAGGGTAAACCTGGCATCGTGGATGTCCTGCTCGCCGACGGCGACGGCCAGGAAGGACAGGTCATGGAAGCATTCCGCCTGGCGAGCCACTTGGGGCTCGATAATCTGATCGTCCACGGCGATTTTAACGATATACAACTCAGCGGCATCCCCAGCGAAACGATGACGCCGGATTTCGCTGCGCTGGCGGCCGCAGCAGGATGGCACGTGATCGAAGTGCAGAACGGCAATGACCCCGCGCAGGTCCGGGCTGCCCTGCGCGCCGCGGATGCACAGATAGGCAAAGGCAAACCCATCTTCATCTGTTACTACACCACGATGGGGCACGGCATCTCCTTTATGGAAGCGGGATCCAATAGCGGCCAGCGGAACTATCATGGCGCTCCCCTCTCCGACACGGAGGCCGCGCAGGCGCTCAAGGAACTTCCGGATTTCGATGAAGCGATCACCGCGTACGAAGCGTTCCGCCAGAAATGTAAAACTACGTATAGCTCAGGGAACCCTATGCAGACGGATCTTCCCATCGCGTGGGAACCGCCCAAAGCACGGGCTGTCACGGCCGAAAAGGGCGCTGCACGCAAGGACTTTGCTGCAGTGCATCTTAAGACGATGATGCAGGATGACGAACGCATCATCGTCCTGCACGCGGACCTGGCGGGTTCCGGCGGATTTGATGTCATCGAGACGGATTTTCCGGACCGCGTTATCAACGTGGGCGTTGCGGAAGCCAATATGTATATGATGGCTGCCGGCATGCGCCAGACGGGACTGCTGCCCGTTACGTACACCTTCGCCGCCTTCGGCACGAATGAAGCACGCGCCAATGCGCGGCTCATCGACATCAATTGCGGGCATACCCGGGCGGGCGTGCTGCACGACTGCACGCACTGCGGCCTGAGCGTGGGCGAGGACGGCGAAACGCACCAAGAACAGAATTACCTGAACCTGCCTTTCCACCATACCCAGGTATGGATGCCGGCAGACAGCAATCAGGCCGGCGCCATGGCGGAACGCGCCATGGAACTGATCGCCGAAGGACATACCAGTGTCTATGTGTTCTCACCGCGCTCCGGGCATCCGCAACTCACAACGCCGGATGGCGATGTACTCTACGAAAAGGAATACGCATTCCGTGGGCAGATGGATCTTGTGCGCGGCAACGGTGACACCACGGATCAGGTCACCATTCTTGCCACGGGCATCACCGTGCATGCCGCCGTAGCGGCAGCGGACACCCTGCGCAACGCGAAAGACCCGGTGCACGTACGCGTGCTGAATGTCGGCTGCATACGGCCCCTTGACGCCGCAGCAGTCGTGCAAGCCGCGCTGGAAACAGGGCACCTGATCGTCGCGGAAGATCACAACAGCGATGGTGGCCTCGCAACGCAGGTCGCGGACGTTATTGCGGATTTTGCTCTTCCGTGCACACTGCGCCGCCTGGGTCTCAACCACTATTTCCCCAGTGCCGGCGCGGAGGATCTGTTCTTTATGGCCGGTCTGGATACAGAGAACATTCTCAATACCGTTTTGGACGAAGTGCGCGCCGAAGTGCGCGGCGGCGAAGATGCCTTCGTAACCGCGGTGAGCGAACTTGCACACAATCTGCAACACAGCAGATTCCGCGAGACGGCTCAAGTCTTCGCCAAGAAACTCACAGAAGAACAGGGCTACATCGACGCGTTGCGGTCATACTGGACTCAGCGCGAATGCCCACGGGAGCAGCTGCCGGATAACGCAAAGCTTCTGGCTCTCCTGGCACAGAAAGGGCACGCACCCGCATGAGAATGCGTACAATCCTTTCTGCCATGCTATAAGGGCGTGTACACTACCGCGCACACTGTTCATTTCTGCGGAAGGGTGGCCGAGTGGTCGAAGGCGGCGGTCTTGAAAACCGCTAGGCCCGCAAGGGTCTCGTGGGTTCGAATCCCACCCCTTCCGCCATATCCCGCATACCGGGATATGATGATCATTCCCCCTCATACTATGCTTTCGTTCACAGCACCTGCTGTACCCGGTTCGGGCCGCGGTCGGCTCATTGGGTTCCCAACGGTCAACGTCGATGTTTCCGCCGTGCCTCCGGCACTGGCGGAGGGCATCTATGCATGCATGGCGCAAGCCGATGGCGATGCATGGCAGCCCGCCGCCATGCACTACGGGCCGCGGCCGGTGTTCCATGATTCCCGTACGTGCGAAGTACACTTCCTGGACGACCTTCCTGATCATACGCAGCCACAGAACATCACGGTACGGGTACTCGATCACATCCGCGACATCCGCGACTTTCCTTCTACCCAGGAACTCCAACGCCAGATCGATGCCGATTGCCGTTCCGTCCGTGCTATCCTTGCGCAACATGCTGTACGTACTCAAACGCCTGATCGGCAATAGAAATCCTCTGCGGCTCGGATACCACTGGTTCCGCGCGTTCCTGGCCGCCGCCTGGTACCGTTTCCCCGCGCGGCACCTCACGGTCGTCGGCATTACGGGTACGGATGGCAAGACGACGACGGTAGGCATGGCAGCGCACATTCTGCATGAGGAAGACATTGCCGTTGGGGCTCTCTCCACGGCCTTCTTCCGCATCCGGGAAGAAATCGACTGGAATGCAACGCAAAAAACGTCTCCTTCGCCATTCATTATCCAGCGTTTTCTGCGCCGGCTCGTTCGCGCCGGATGCACCCACGCCGTTTTAGAGTACTCATCCCACGGGCTTGTACAACAGCGCACAGCATTTACGTGGCCACGCATCGCCGCGATCACCAACACCTCCATGGAACACCTGGACTACCACGGCACCATGGAACGCTACAGGCAGGACAAGGCGATGCTCTTTCGGCAGGCAAAGACCGTGCATGTCCTGAATGCAGATGATGAAACATACATGATGTACAAGGATATCCCTGCAGAGAAGACACTCACCTACTCGCAGCGTCCATTAGGCAACGAAGCTATCGGATTTTGGACATCTGACATTGTCGCTGCTCCCGGCAAAACGGATGCCAAGCTCCACGGATCGTACTTCACCGAGACGTGGGATCTGACGCTGCGTATCCCGGGCATCTTCAACCTGGAGAATGCGCTCTGCGCCATTGCTGCCGCACATGCTGCCGGCGTGCCGGTCGCGCGGTGCGCTGCCGCGCTCTCCTCGTTCCGCGCAGCCGCCGGACGCATGGAACGCATTGACGCAGGACAACCATTCTCCGTGTACGTTGATTTTACCGTCACACCCAATGCGTACCGCAAGACGCTCACCGCGCTACGCGAAATGATCGAGCCGGGCAAGCGCATCCTGGTACTGGCAGGCAGCTGCGGCGACCGCATGCGCGAAAAGCGCCCGGAGGTCGGCCGCGTCTGCAGCGAACTGGCAGACGTTGTCGTCGTCGCGAACGAAGATCCTTATACGGAAGACCCGCAGAAGATCATCGAGGACGTCTGGGAGGGAGTAGATCAGTCGCAAACAGAAGCGCACCGGATCTTCGATCGCCGGGAGGCAATGGCTTTTCTGTTCCGGCAAGCACAACCGGGAGATGCCGTGCTGCTGGCGGGCAAAGGATCCGATACGACCATGATGACCGCAACGGGACAGGTGCCGTGGGATGAGCGCGCCATTGCCCGGGAACTCCTGCAGGCGCAGAGAAAATAAAATCCCCTCTGCCACACTGTGCGGCAAAGGGGGTCACAGTTACTCTCCCCGGATTCTGCGGATGATTTCCGCCACGATAGAGAAGAGCAGGGCCCCAACGATGCATACCAGATGCATCAGGCCCTCTTCTTGCAGGAACTCCATGATTCACCTCCATGGAATGATGGGAGCCCCCCTGCAAGGAAGACACGAGCAATATTTTATAATATATTCATAATATGTCAATTGCTATACTCCCTCCATCGACCCAAGTGATGCCATCATCGCAGGCATAGACGAAGCTGGCCGCGGAGCGCTCGCCGGACCCGTAGTCGCGGCAGCGTGCATCCTGCGAACGACGGATGTCCCTCCGTTCATCCGGGACAGTAAACAACTCACGCCGCAGGCACGCGAGGAGGCATTCACATGGATTACTGCGCAGGCGATCTCCGGCATCGGCTCCTCAGACGCCGGCACCATCGATACCATCGGTATCCTTGGCGCAACGGAACGGGCAATGCAGGATGCAGTTGCCGCACTCGCCGCATCCGTCACGCCCACGTACCTCCTCGTCGATGGATGCGACAAATTCTGGTTTGACTACCCGCACAGTTCCATCATTCGCGGAGACGAGAGTGAGCCGTGCATCAGCGCCGCATCGATCCTCGCCAAGGTCACGCGCGACCGTCTGATGCGCGCAGCCTGCCCACAGCATCCCGCGTACGGATTTTCGGCACACAAAGGGTACGGAACCGCCGCCCATTTCGCGGCACTCACCCGGTACGGCCCCTGCGCGCTGCACCGGCGTTCCTTCCTGCGATCCACAGCAGCAACGCTACCCCCGCCGCCAGGAGCGGCATCGTAAACACCTGCCCCCTGGTGAATTCGATACCGGCAATAGCTATGCCCTGATGGGTCGGTACGCGCACGTATTCCAGCGCAAAACGCAGGACACTGTAGAACACTGCGAAGAGCGCTATGACGATGCCGTTCCATCGTTCCCCTTTCGTCCAATGCAACGCGCTCATGCACGCAGCCGCAATGAACAGATTCTTGAGGAGCGCGTACAGCTGCGTCGGATGCCGTACGCCTTGCGCACCGGGAAATTCCATGCCCCATGGCACATCTGTGGCGGTGCCATAGAGCTCCAGATTGATAAAATTGCCCACGCGGCCGAGTGCAAGACCCAGCGCCGCCGGCACGGCGATCGTGTCCATGAGCGCCAGGAACGGAATGGAAGAACGCCATGATACCCATAGAAGCGCGGCCATCACTCCTATAAATCCCCCGTGCGACGACATACCTCCTTTCCATACGGCAAAGATTTCCAGAGGATGCTGCACAAAGTAGACCGGTTCGTACAGGAAAACATATCCCAGCCTGCCGCCCAGAATGACACCGAGCACCACCCAGGAAAGCAGCGACGACCACTGTTCGCTGCTGAGGTCAATGGCACGGTACCTCTGCAGACGCTGCACAAGCAGGTACCCCACCCCGAACGCCACGACATACAAAATGCCATACCAATGAATTGCCAATCCGCCCAACTGTACCGCGACGGTTCGCGAGGGGAATACATCAATCACGTCCGCAGTCTACCACAGACTACAGCGGCGCTTCATCCAACACCGCGGTCACCACCCAGCGTTCACGCGTCGTGCCAATGGGGTAACAGGTGATGAGCTTGAGGATAGCCTGTTCGCTCTGCTGGCTTAAGATGCGCGTCATTGTGGGAAGGACCACTTCGTCACCAACGACGGTGTATGTATGCGTAATGCCGTTCGCCGTGAGCACGATACGATCCCCTGCCTGCAGGCCGGGTACTGCTGCAAAAACGGAACCGTAGGCGCTTTCCGCAACAGAAGCATTTGGCGGGCTGCTGTGTCCGGAGAGGAATATGCTCCCCACGGCACCCGGAGCAACGGAGTGTGGATACGCCACGGCGCCGTACCGGAGCCCCACCTGCATCTGCTCTTCCAACTGTTGCCAGTCACGCGTATTCCAGAACAGCGCGGAAGGCATGAGCACGGGTGCACTGATCTGCTTGGCAGGAATCGATATGGTGTACGCCTTCTGCATATGCCACGCCGTCAACTCTCCTTCCTGCTCCGCCGCTGCTGCCTGTGGCTCCGGTGTTGCTGTTTTCTGCTCAGCGGCAGGATGCAACGGCACCGTGACCTCCGTTTCGAGAAGCGGATGCAGAAGTTGCGCTGCTATGGAGACATGCGGCTGCCTACTCTCCGCAAACGATGGAGAGACTCCTACAGCACCTACCGACTCGACCTCTGCCTGAATGGATGCAACCTGCATGCGCGTGACAACATGCGTCCACATCATCCAAGAAAGACATAGCGCAAATACTGCTATGGCAAGCGCAGGAAGAGTCTTGGTATTCTCTCGTCTTGGTATTTGTTGCATTTGTTATATTATACAACATTTATTGAATTATTTCAATCATCCGATTTGTACAGATATGCTGCGTTTTGCAGGCAATCTTGGTACGATCACCACATGCTCATACTGGGAATCGAAACCTCCTGCGACGAGACGTCCGTCGCACTCGTAGCAGACGGCACACGCGTCCGATCGCTCGTGATATCTTCCTCGAGCATGCTCTTTTCGCAGACAGGCGGCGTCATACCAGAAGACGCAGCACGGAGGCAGGTCGAATGCATGCAGCCTGCACTGCAACAGTGCATGGCCAATGCTTCCTGTACGCCCGCAGATATTGATGCAATCGCTGTGACGAGCGGTCCGGGGCTCCTGGGATCCCTGCTCGTAGGCACAACTACTGCCCGAGTGCTCTCTGCCCTGTGGAACAAGCCGCTCATCGGCGTTCACCACACACTGGGGCACCTGAGTGCCCCGTGGCTCACACCGCCCGAAAGCCAAGATCTTCCCTCTCCCACCTTCCCGGCACTTGCACTCTCGGCATCCGGCGGTCATACAGAATTGTGGCTGCGCCACTCCCACACTGCCAATACGCTCCTGGGAGCTACTCGGGATGACGCAGCGGGAGAAGCATTCGATAAGGGCGCCGCACTCCTTGGCCTCCCGTACCCCGGCGGCCCCGCTATTGCACGCGCAGCGGAGAGCGGCGATGCTTTGGCCTTTGCCTTCCCCGATCCCCTCGGCAACAAAGATACGCTGGACTTCAGTTTCTCGGGCCTTAAAACCGCGCTCCGCTACACGCTCCGCGACCACGGCATTGCAGCACCCATTCCAGAGGCGGTATGTGCAGACCTGGCTGCATCGTATCAGGAAGCAATTTGTCGGCATCTGGTACATAAAATCAGCAGAGCGTTGCAGCAATATCCAACGCCTACCGTGCACATCGTGGGCGGTGTGAGCGCGAATACCCGCCTACGCACACTGCTCACCGAAACATTGCCCGCAACGGACATCTGCATCCCCGTTCGCATAGCATACTGTACCGACAACGCCGCCATGATCGCCGCCGCAGGATACTTCCTGCACGCAGAACGCGGCGATAGTGCTTTTGCCCCCTTCGTCACGGAAGCATCATCCCGGCTTCCCCAACAGGCAATTGCTCCTTAAAGCGAAGCCAATGCCGGCAACAGCGCCGCGCCGATGATGCCGAGAATGCCGAGAATTGCGACGGTGCGCACGAGAGTTCTTCGTCTCATTCTGCAGTGATGGTAAGAGTCTTCTTGCTCGACACACCGCTGCTGTCACGCACAGTGAGCGTCACAGTGTAGGTTCCGGGGTCATCGAACACATGGATGGGGGAAGGTTCATCGGTCTCGGTATTATCGCCGAAATCCCAGTGAACGCTCACAGGATTGCCCGCAGTGCACGCCATGTCAAACTGCACCCCCAACGGCGCCACTCCGCGCGTCCTGCTCGCCGTAAAACACGCATCCAACAACGGCGCGCGGACGACAATCGTTCTGTGCTCCGTCAATTCTTTGCCAGACGTCGTTCGCGCGGTGAGCGTCACAGTGTACGTGCCGGGCTCCGTGTAGGTGTAGTGCATCACCGCTCCGCCCGTTCTGGGACGTTCTTTCTCTATGTCGCCAAACTGCCATTCGAATCCTGTGATATCTTCGTCGGGAATGCGTGTCTCCGACGCATCGAACACCACATCGAGCGGTGCAACGCCGCCCTCGGGATCCATTTGAATCACGATATGAGAACTCGGAGGCTTCACTTCCACACGGAACGGCATGCGCATGGCATTGCCCGCTGGATCCTGCGCAAGCAACGTAACGGTATATGTGCCCGGGCGGCGGTAGATCGCCTCCAAAGTCGTCACCGTAGAACCAACAGTCGTCGCTTCCGGCGCTTCCCAGTGGTACTCGAGCAGCGGCAGATTGGAACGCGGCGTGAGCGTAAGCGTGAGAGGCACTTCGCCGGTAATCTGCTGTTTAGCCATATCCACAGCCGGCGTACCGTCGAACGTAAGATCGGGGATTTTGAGCAAATCAACGATCCGTACAAATTTCGTCAACCTGGCAACGTCGCCCTCCCTCGACCTCGCCACCACCGTGACGACGAATTCTCCGCGTGTTTCGAACGTATGGCCAACCCGCTCACCTTTGAGCTCAATACCTTTGCCCACATCCCACTGCACCTCCTGCAGTGGCTCTTCCGTCTCCACCCAAAAAATCGTCTGGAACGGCGCCGGGCTTACGAGCATTTCCGGTTGTGAGTGCATCGTAATGGGAAAAGGCAACGGATCGGGAGCATAGATCATGATCTCCCGCTCGTGCTTCTGCTGCGCACTGTTGCTGTATATGACGGTCGCAGACACCAGCGTTGCTCCTGTCCGGCTGAAGATACGGACTGCCGTAGGCCCCATGGTCACCTCATCGATAATACCGTCGCTATCGAAATCCCACTGCACTTCGGCGATCTCTTCTTCATCATCCACCAGGTGCGCCAAGCTGAAATGCAGAGGCTCATCGACAATCGGTCTTGGGGGCGTGATGGCAAATACCTCACGCTGAACAGAGATGCGTCGTACGATTACGCGGTCTCTGCCATCATTCGCTTTGATCTTCACACCGACGTTGTACACGCCCAGCCGCTGGTAGAACGCCGTTGCGACCGGCAGCACTGTTTCCTGATTGACCGTGCCGTCTCCATCGAAATCCCACGCAAAGGAAATCGGACGGACGCCGCGGCGCTCTAGGATCTTTACAGCATCCTCCATGCTGTATGTCACGGCAACAGGCGCAATGAGATTGTCTATATCCACTGGTTCAGTCACAGCGATCCACATGCGCGGTTCTGCAGCGATGAGAAACGGCATGATGATGCCTATCGCAATGCCAGGCAGCGCGAACGCGCCTATACGCACGAACGCCATGATCATGGTGAAACGGGGGACGTCTTCTGTTTTGCTCAACACACGCAACCCCACAACAAGAACGCACACCACAATCAAAAGCGCACCGACGAACCCAGTGAGCCTGCCGAAGGGAATGAGATACTCATACGTTCCCTGCGGATCAGGAAGCACACTCAGCAGAAAAATCGCCCAGCCAATGAATGCGAGATACGGCGGCAGCAATACGGCTGCGAGAACGAATTTCATGCGGTTGCGCAGTTCTGTGGGCACGGCACCCGGATCCTGATCCAAAGACTCCCCCTGCTGTGACGGCACAGGTGCCTGGGAAGCAGTGGTGCCTCCGGCTGTAATTCCGTCTACTGGGCGCTGCTGCTCCGTCATACTACTGATATGGGGGAATGGGGAGTTCTCCACTCTCCAATAATTCACGCAGCAACGCTTCTTGCTCCAGTGGATCGGAAACTTGTGTACCGTCCTCGCCATGCTGCTGCAGTACATCCTGCAACAGAGCGCTGTCCTGCGCACCGAAGAAAGCAAGCGGCGTCAAAGGCTGCGCATCTGCCGGCGGCACGATGTCCGGTGCTTTATTGTGCTTGTCCAAGCGCACCGTACATTCAATATCCAGCGCACTTTCTGCAGTATCCCCCTCCTGTGAACGCACAATGTGCCAGGAGACCTGCCGTACGACGAACGATGCCGTATCGATCCATAGCTCCCCCTCTATGCTCATGGCTTCCACCTCGCCACGTATTTCTTCTTCGTTAAAGGGCTCACTTGCCTCTTGTGCCGCCTGCCGCAGGAACGCGATGAGTTTTTCGGTATCTACCTCGACTTCCAGATGGCGCACGGAATTGCCGCTCACGGTTGCCATGCCTCTGTCCCGCACAATGCGGACAACTTCCACTTGTGCCTGCAGCATTCCCGGATCCGGCGTCACCGGCACCGTATCGCCGGACATCGTGCCTCTGTGCGGCAATTCCCACCATGCACCCAGCAACGCTGAGCGTGCGGCCTCCGGCAAGAGCGGATGCACCGGCTGCGATTGCAATTCATCAAGGAGCACGTACACCGTATCTGCTTCCATCACAATGAGCGTTCCTTCCGCCTGCACACTGTGCTCCGTACCTTCCGACTCGGTTACAGCATCCAGATCAATGCCCACCTTCAACGCGCGGCCTCCCTGCTGCAATACCCCTTCTAAATCGGCATTGCCGTTCCAGTTCCCCATAACAAACCGGGCCGTCCCTTCGAACACGGCGGATTGCAACTTTCTGCTTTCCTCTACAGCGTTCTGTAGCACTTCCTCCGGTGGCATCTGGAGTTGCTCACCACCGGCGCACGCCACGCACATGAGGAGCGGTATAGAGAAAAACAGGTGTCGCAGGCTGTGTGTACGCATCGATCAATAGTGTGCCATGGCTTTCGGCACGCTGCACCAGACAGCGTTGACACCCGTATGTGATATGTTCAATGCCTAGTCACGCCCGCGGCGCACGCGGGAGAATACATCGCCGGATTCTTCGACAGTGAACGCGAGTGTCTTGCTCCTGCCCACATGCACATCCGCCTGCAGTATGAGCATTCTGTTCGCTCCTCCTTCTAGCACGAGCGGCGGGCTCATGCGCATATAGACACTGCTGCCATCCATCGCCGGCGTGATGGCAGAGATGCGACCATCCTGTGCCGTGACAATGGAAAAATTCTGCAGATCGTTCCCCTGTGCGGATCCTTGGTTCGTAAAACGGATGGCACTCACAATGTGGCGGTCATTCCCCGTCGCTTCCAAGCGGATACGGGCAACTGTCTGGGCACTGCCGTACTGCACGCGCTGCAACAGAGACAGCGGCGTCACCGTCAGTGTCCCGCGTACACTGCTGCTCGCCGTCTGCAGCGGCAACGGCTCGTTCACTGTGCGTACATGCACGGTATCCGCCGTAGACTGTATGGGATCTTGATCATGCAGCACGAACCTGTGCTGACCGGATACCGCCGCGTCCTCTGCAAAATCCGCGAGTATGGTGAGTGTTTCCGTACCGCACGCAGGTACGACCACATCGCGTACGTGCAACACCACGCTGCCGTCGCGATTATCGATTCCCCTTGCGCCACTGACGCGCTGGGTGCCCCGTTCTATGTACATCGCCGCAATATCGCTGTTATA
The DNA here is from genome assembly GCA_012515645.1 of Candidatus Peribacteria bacterium. Taxonomy (GTDB): domain Bacteria; phylum Patescibacteriota; class Gracilibacteria; order Peribacterales; family Peribacteraceae; genus JAAYXY01. The sequence continues at coordinate 14,861 of JAAYXY010000094.1, forward strand.
CCCCAGACCCACCCTACGCAAGCCAATGGAATGTACGCGCACAGGTGCCGTGCATCCGGCAGTGAGTGCCAGTTCCATCACAGGTATACGCGTGCTACCTCGTACAACAGTCTTTATATCTGCATACTGCACTGTAGCCTGCAAAACACCCGCTTCCTGCCCTGTAAGCTCCTGTATTGGAGGCGCCGAAAACCGCTGCTGCAACAGCAGAAAATCACTCAGGAAGAGGGCAACAATTGCAGAGGACATCACCATACGCCCTCAGTATACCACTCGCAGAATCTTGCACCGATATGTATGGATACATTGACATTATCTGCGACATTGTTACATTGACTCTCTTTTCTTCTGTATGAAAAATCGCACGCACATCGAGCAGGCACTGACGAAACTGACGCAATCCCTGCCTCCAGGAGAAGCAAAAATCCTGCTGGGAGATGCGCTGCACGACACCTGCGCCCTCCAGAGTGACTGCCAATTCCACGAAAACATCGTCCCGACATTGCAGCGTGCTCACATCATCACAACCGTTTGAACTACCGCGCAGCAAGCTGCGCGGATTCTAGATGTTCATTGTCATCTGGCGCTGGTTCCTGATGTAATCTTTGACTGAATCGAGGCGCTTGGATCCTACGGTTTCCACGAAATAGCTGTCTG
>JAAYXY010000095.1 GCA_012515645.1 Candidatus Peribacteria bacterium
CAGACGATTGCGTGATGATGATATCTTCATCTTTGGGTGCGCGTTGCAATGCCGTGTATTGCACAGTGGGTTCCTGTGTGATGATGACGCCGCATGCGTGCACAGATACGTGCCTGGCTTTACCTTCGAGCTTGCGTGCTGCATCAATGATGAGTTTGTAGACGTCATTGCTTTCATATGCCATTTTGAGCTCTTGCGTTTCCAGCGCTTCGGTCAGCGTTGTGCCCGGGCGTTCCGGTATGAGTTTTGCCAGCATATTCATTTCCATGAATGGCACGCCGTATGCGCGTCCCACATCTTTTACCGCTGCGCGTGCTGCCAGTGTTCCAAATGTGCAAATCTGGACGACACGATCTTTTCCGTATCGGTCTCGTACGTATCCCAACACTTCGTCCCGGCGGTTATCTGCGAAATCGATGTCGATATCCGGCATACTTACTCGTTCCGGGTTTAAGAACCTTTCAAAGAGGAGACCGTGTTCTATAGGGTCGAGTGACGTAATATTCAGGCAGTACGATACGATGGATCCTGCGGCGGATCCCCGGCCAGGTCCTACCGTGATGCCGCGCTTTTTCGCTTCCTGCACAAAATCCGATACGATGAGGAAATAACCGGAGAATCCCAATTGTCCTATGACGTCCAGTTCGTATTCCAGGCGCTTGCGGTGCTCATCTGTGGGAGCGGGGTAGCGCACGGCGAATCCTTCTTCACAGCGTTCACGGAGGTACGATGCTTCATCCTTTTTCCCCGGCACGGGGAATTGCGGAATGTGGTATGTGCCGAATTGCAGTTCGATGGAACACTGATCCGCGATTACTTTTGTATTCTGGAGTGCCTCCGGCACATGACGGAATGCCGCTTCCATTTCAGAAAATGTCCGCATAGAAAAATCACTGTCGCGCATGGAAAACCTGCTTGGGTCATCGACACGTGTGTTCTTCTGTATACACAGGAGCACATCGTGCACGTCTGCATCGTCTGGGCGGCAGTAGTGGGCATTGCATGTTGCGACGAGTGGTACATTCAGTTCTTTTGCCCAACGGATGAGTTGTTGGTTCACTTCTGCTTGTCCCGTGACATTCGGCAGGTCCATGAGTTCGAAATACACGTTCTCTTCCCCAAAGAACGAGCGGTATTTTTCCGTGAGTTTTTGAATACGATCTCCATCTTCTGCCAGTGCGGCTTGCGGAATGGCGCCGCTGATAGGCCCCGTAAGGGCTATGAGCCCGCTGCCGTACTGTGTCAGCAGCTCTTCGTCCACGCGCGGTTTGTAGTACATACCTTCCAGTGCGGCATGGGTTGCAAGTTGCAGGAGGTTTTCGTACCCCTGTTGCGTGCGGGCCAGCAGGACGAGCGGATATCGTTTGGTATCCACTCCTGTTTCTTTATCATGCCGCGTACGGGCTGCCATGTACGTTTCTATTCCCAGTACAGGTTTAATCCCGTGAGCGGTTGCGGCTTTGTAAAATTCGACCAATCCGTACGTATAGCCCTTATCAGCTAGGCCGACTGCCGATTGCCCCAGCTCTTCCGCGCGCAACACTATTTCTTCCGTACTTGGTAGCGCTTCCAGGAGCGAATACGTGGAATGGCAGTGCAGGTGGACAAAATCTTCCGCGTTCATGTTGCCAGTGTATCAAACAGCCGGCATATCTGTGTGTATTACTTTAGTGGTTGGCATTCGAATACCGGGGTCGGCCCTCCTTCCCCTTTGGGGGTGATCACCGTTCCCGTTTTTACCAGTTGCCATGTGCCACGTTCGCCGTTTGGCAGTATGCAGAAAGGCTCCGCATTTTGTTTACAAGCAAGGTCAGGAGGGTATCCATCCTGATACCCATAGTATCCTGATTCGGTGAATGGGAAGCACGAATCTTCCAGTACGTACTTGAGCACGTTATCCAGTTGCATTGTGCACGGGCGGAATACGCACGATACACGCAACAGAGCAGCGAATGCTCTTGTGAACTGGCGTGCCCCCTTCGTTTTATCGATTGCGAGTTGCGCCAGTGCTAGATTTTCCTTACGTATCGCGAGCATTTCATGTTCGAGCGCCATGGGGTCATCTGTGGATTTTGCCAGTATGGTTGCCTCTTCCAGTGCTTGTTGTGTATTCCAGCTTTGCATGTAGGATCTGCCGAACATCCGTAAAAACCGTTCTCCCGGCGACTGCACTTTGTCCCTAAGTATAGCATCCTGCCGCTCGCGCTCCGTTTGAAATTCCAGGGGAAGCTTAAGGTCATCGGACTGTTTGCGCGCCACTCCCCATGTTGTGCGCAATTCAAGGAATGATTCCATAAGCTTCGGTTCATCTTTTTCCAAATTGAACGGTCCGCGGATTTCCCATTTGGTTGCTCCCAGAAGATAGAGGATGTTCCGCCGCACGCCGACATTGTCATTCTCATCTTCAATCTGTACTTCGTTTTGCCGCGCATAATCCCGCAGATCACTATAGCATCCCCATACTTCCTC
>JAAYXY010000096.1 GCA_012515645.1 Candidatus Peribacteria bacterium
GAGTGTGTACGTGATTGCTACAAGGGTTACCAGAATGGCGAGGCTCCAGGATGCGGTCCACATGCTGTATGCCAGTAGTACTATCGCTAGTGTTCCTACAACGGTGTACCAGCGCCATGTGCGTTCGTATTGCGGTTTTTCGTGTGCTTGCCATTCCAGGAGTGGTGGTCCTGCGTCCATTGGTGTTTTCTGTTTTTCCTCTGCCATATTTAAGGGAAGAAATCATTGTATTATAGCGGAAAACTCCTTGTCTTGCAGTGTGGGAATGTTGCAGAATTCTACGAATATGTTCTTTAATCTTTTACTTGAATTGCCTGTTGTGTGCTTGTGATGGAATGCCTGCTCTTGATACGCTGGCGGCAGCGGGCAGCTAGCTCAGTTGGTTAGAGCGTCGCGTTGACATCGCGGAGGTCACTGGTTCGACTCCAGTGCTGCCCACCACACTCCGCTCTCGTTCACTGTGTTTCAAGAACGCATTTTTTGTTTTCGCAGAGCAATTGTTCTTTCAATCGATACTTTCGGTTTTTCTCTTGTCGCTGTTTCATGCCGCTCACTGTGTGATGCTGTTGGCATGCCTCCTTTACTCGATTTGTTGTTTCCCCGTCATTCGCTCACAGGCGCCGAAGGTGCCTTCGTGACAGCGGAGGAGTGTCGGCAGATTATTCCGGATCCCGTGTACGAGGGCACGGATCAGCTCCGTGCCCATGGTGTTCAGGCGCTGGATGCGTTGCGGGCCGCCGTACAGTACCACCATTGCCCTCTTGTCCAGCGTGCAGTCCATACGCTCAAGTATAAGCGTGTTCCAGCGTTACACCATTTTTTGGGCGCACTGCTCGCAGATGCCGTTCCGCCCTCGCCGACATTCGGTGAACGTCCGGTGTTGTGTCCGGTGCCCCTGCACTGGACGCGTCGGTTTGCGCGCGGTTTTAATCAGGCACAATTGCTGGCAGAAGTCGTTGCAGAGAGACACACATTACCTCTGTGGCTCCTTCTTGTGCGTGTGCGGCAAACGGGTCACCAGGCGCGGCGCGGCCGCAGCGAGCGACTCACTGCCGTGCAGGGTGCTTTTCGTGTGCATGCCGGATCAGTTCCACAATGCGTTATACTCATTGATGATCTTGCAACGACCTGTGCGACCTTGGATGCCTGTGCCCAGGCGCTCAAGCGCGCTGGCGTTGAACGCGTGGAGGGATGGGTGGTGGCGCGGGGGTAGAAGAGTACATGTTGTCTTTTCTGCACGAATGCACACAGGCATTCGAAGTCTCTTGTGGTGCAAGTCGAAGTTTGTGTGGAAAACTTTTCCATTTTCCACAGGAGCGCTAGGATCGGTTCCCGACTCGTGATTGCCTTATTACTCTGATGGCTATTTTGATTTCATCACTGGCGTTTCTCCTTCTGCTCAGTGTGCTCATTCTCATTCATGAATTGGGTCATTTTGTTGCGGCACGTTTCTTTGGTGTGACGGTGGAAGAGTTCGGTTTCGGTCTGCCGCCGCGGGTGTTGTCGCTCTTTCGTTGGCGGGGGACGCTCTTTTCCCTCAATGGTGTTCCTTTTGGTGGTTTCGTGCGGCTCAAGGGTGAAAATGCAATGGAGCATGCGGAGAACCGTGCCCCCGGGAGTTTTGGCGGAGCATCGATCCCGGCGCGTTTGGTTATTCTGAGTGCCGGAGTCTTCATGAATTTCCTGCTTGCCATTGCGCTGCTCACTCTGGGGTTTTCGTTGTGGCAGTGGGTGCCTGTTTCGGTGTACACATCTCTGGAGCACATGCAGATGGCTGCTGATCGCGGTATTGTTGAGATGGAGCTTGGTGTGCGGATTGTCGATGTTGTGGGGGGCGGTGGTGCCGCGCAAGCGGGCATGGCCGCTGGTGTGTTTGTGACGGCGATTGACGATGTGCCCATCCGCACGCCTGATGATGTGGTTGCGGCACAGTCAGGGAAGCGTCAGGTGATGTATACCGTCACGGATCCAGTAGCGGACGAGGAACGCACGTATACAGTCTCTTTGTCGGATGGTCAGGCAGGTGTTGCTATGTCTGCCTTCCCTCTGCGCATCGCCGGTGTTGCACAGCCTGTGCATCGTGCCTTTTTTCTCGCCTTGGAGGATGCGTGGATGATGATGGTACAGACGGTGTACGCCATCGGGCAGCTCTTCGTCTCCCTCGCGCAGCGGGGCATAGTCCCGGAGGGGATTTCGGGGATTGTTGGTATTGCCCAGTACACGCATATTTCCGTGCAGGAGGGATTCGGTGCATACCTGCGTCTTGTGGCTCTACTTAGTCTCAGCTTGGCAGCCCTCAATATCCTTCCGTTGCCGGCGCTCGATGGTGGTCGCATCGTGTTCGTGCTTGCGGAACTTGTGCAGCGCAGGCCGGTGAACCGCACGTTCGAGGTCGTTACCAATAGCATCGGTTTCGTATTCCTTGTTCTCCTCCTTCTGCTCATCACATACCATGACATCCTCCGTCTCTTCTGAAGCCGCCATTGTGTGTGCAGATGCGCAGATGCCGCGGAGCGCGGATGATCAGTTGTGTGATTTGTGGATTTCTATTCTTAAGGAGTTGGCACCAAAGCTGCAGCGCAGTCTGTTCATTACATGGTTCAAAGACACGGCACTCTTGCAGCGTGACGGTGGTACGTTGGTGGTAGGCTTGCCACTGCCCATGGCTCTCAATTGGCATATGGAACACTACCGTGGCGATACTCTGGCTGCTGCTCAATTGGTGGATTCGACAGTGAAGAAGATTGTGTATCAGGTTGATGGCTCTCTGAAAGACAATAAGGAACGCACTGTAGATTTGTTAATACTCTTTCCGGAACAGCGCCGCCGCAAGCTACCTGGCAGGCAGGAGGTCAAGCTTGCCGAAGGAATCGTGAGCAAGATCCTGGCGCCCCAGTACACTCTGGACAATTTTGTTGTGGGGAACAATAACCGCTTGGCTCATGCTGCATGTCAGTCTGTCGCTTCGCAGCCCGGACAGAAATACAATCCGCTCTTTATCTACGGAGGTGTAGGTTTGGGCAAAACACATCTTCTGCAAGCGACTGGCAATGCTATTCTCAAGCAGATGCCGAGGGCTGCTGTTGTGTACACCACAACGGAAGACTTTACCAATCAAGTAGTGGAAGCTATACGCAGCCAGAAGATGGAGCAGTTGCGTCGCCGATATCGCAGTGTCGATGTGCTCATTATTGATGATGTGCAATTTTTGGCGAACAAGGAACGCACGCAGGAGGAGTTCTTCCATACGTTCAATGCTCTCTATGAGGAACGGAAACAGGTTATTCTCTCTGCTGATCGCCCTCCGCAGGAACTGCAGCTGGAAGACCGTCTCACGTCCCGTTTTGAACGCGGTATGATTGCCGATATTTCCGTTCCGGATTACGAAACCCGGCTTGCTATTCTTACGGAGAAGGCGCGGGAGTACGAACTCTTCATCGACATGGCCGTGCTCCAGTTCATTGCGGAACATACCACGCGCAGCGTTCGGGAACTGGAGGGTATTCTCATGCAGGCAGTGGCTCAATACGAGCTGGAGCAGCGCATGCCGACCGTTAAAAGCATTGCAGAGATCATGCAGAAGCTCAGCAAAGATCCCTATGCGCGTGAGGAACAGACAGGATTCGAACATCAACCCAAGCGGGCATCGACGTTCCAGGATGTTCTGGAAGAAGTGAGTCGATATTACTCTGTTTCCGTCAATGACATGCTGGGCGCTTCGCGCGTGCGTGAGGTGCTCATTCCCCGGCAGATTGCCATGTACTTAGGTAAAACATATCTGCGTTTCAGTTTCGTGCGTCTTGGTGAAGTTTTCAGTAATCGCGACCACACCACTGTGATGAATGCTGTGAGGAAGATCGAACAGAAGATGCAGGACGATGCGCAGTTGCTGCGCGAAGTGCGCGCGATTGCGCAGGAGTTGGATTTCGGGCGGTAGGAGGCAGCCGGTTTTCTTGCGTAGGGAATGTATTCCTCATACACTCTCTCTGTGATTTTCCTGTGCACTACCACCACTACGACCACCACCTTCCTTCGGAAGGGGAGCTGCTAGTGGATCATGTGTGTCGGAATCGCCCAAAACAGTTCACCCTTCTAAGACACGAAGGGTTTTTTGAAATCTCGTTCCTCTGCTACTCTTCCTCCGTATTTCTATGGCACATTCCCATCCTTCACAAGAACTCGAGAGCATCCGCCACAGCGCGGCACATGTGCTCGCGCAGGCGGTGCAGAAGCTCTACCCCGATGTGCAGATTACCATCGGGCCGCCGATCGA
>JAAYXY010000097.1 GCA_012515645.1 Candidatus Peribacteria bacterium
AAGGAGGCGCCGAACGCGTGCTGCGCATCGCCGCCGACATGTTCCCCGAAGCGCCGGTGTACACATTGCTCTACGACGAAAAAAAGCTCGGAGACTGGTTCCCCGCGCACAGAGTCGTCTCCGCCACCCTCCCTCTTCCCTACTCCCTCCTTCCGGCTCCCTACCGCCTGAACCATCACCTGCACCTCCGCCACTTTCCACGCGCCGTGGAACAATGGGATTTTTCGCAGTACGACGTCGTACTTTCATTCTCTTCGGCATTCATGCACGGCATCATCACGAACAGAGCCCCACGACATGTGTGCTACGTGCACTCGCCTGCACGCTACCTCTGGGACCGTACGCACGATGTACTGGACCGCGCCGGGCATGGCATGCTGGGCGCTATACGGCGTCAGTACATGGAACGAACGTTCCATCGTCTGCGCATATGGGACGCGGAAACGGCAGCCCGCCCGGATAAACTGCTGGCAGCATCCCGGGAAGTGCAGCGCCGCATCCAGCTGTACTGGCGACGCGATGCGGAAGTCGTCTATCCCCCGATCAACGAGGAGTGGCTCACCACTCCCCACTCCCCACTCCCCACTCCCAATCCCAACCCCAATCCCAATCCCACCCCCTACTTCTTCATCGCCTCCACGCTCGTTCCGTACAAACGCATCGACCTTGCCATACACGCGTGTAATGCACTCAAGCTACCACTCAAAATCGCAGGGGAGGGACCGGAACGCAGACGACTGGAACAGATATCGGGGCCAACGATCGCGTTCCTGGGTCACCAAATAGCAGCGCAGCTCCGGGAACTCTATACGAACGCCAAGGCAACCATCTTCCCCGGCGACGAGGACTTCGGCCTCGTGCCACTAGAATCCATGGCGTGCGGCACCCCGGTGATCGCCTATGGCAGCGGCGGCGCTCTGGAAACAGTGATCGAAGGAAAAACCGGAACATTTTTCGGGGAACCCACTGCCGATTCGCTGCAAAAGAAACTCAAAGAGTTTGATCAAAATTTGTATACAAAAGAAAACGGGCAGAAGCAGGCAAGATGCTTCGGCGAAACCAAGTTCCGGCAGAAGATCACACACGCACTGGAAGCAGTGCTGCGCTAGAAAATCTCCGTTTGCGCCTGCTGCGGAAACGGAAGGTTGAGGAGTTCGTACGTGCGCCGGGTGGCAACGCGCCCTTTCTGCGTGCGCTGAAGATAGCCGTTCTGCAGCAAATACGGCTCATACACGTCCTCCACCGTATCCTGTTCCTCCGCAATAACAGCAGCGAGTGTGGAAAGCCCCACTGGCCCCCCGCCAAATTTTTCGATAATGGAAGAAAGGAGCAGACGATCTGTTTTGTCCAACCCTACGGCATCAATACCGAGGAGATTGAGTGTGCTCTCTGCACGTGCCAGCGAGATGAGTGTTTCATTTTCCACCTGTGCAAAATCACGCACAGCGCGCACAAGCCTGTTCGCCACACGCGGCGTGGCACGGCAGCAACCTGCGATGCGCGCCGCCGCGTCATCCTGGAACTGTACGGAGAGAATGGATGCTGTACGACGCACGATCTGCTCCATTTCCCCCGTGGTGTAGAACTCTAATTTAAACACATGCGTAAACCGATCGCGTAGCGGCGCACTCACAACACCTGCTTTGGTTGTAGCACCCACCAGTGTAAAGGGATGCAGATCCAGTCGCATAGAACGCGCAGTCGGGCCTTTGCCGATGACCAGATCGAGCGCGTAGTCTTCCATGGCACTGTAGAGCACCTCTTCGATAGCGGGGCGTAGGCGATGGATTTCGTCGATAAAGAGCACATCGCCCTGCTCCAGATTGGTGAGGAGCGATGCCAAATCGCCGGGCTTTTCAATGGCAGGACCGCTGGTAATGCGCACATTGGCACCCATTTCGCGGCCGATGATGTGCGCCAGGGTCGTTTTGCCCAGACCCGGAGGACCGTGTAGCAGCGTATGGCCCAGTGGCTCAGTGCGCTTGCGCGCAGCTTCCATGTAGACCAAAAGGTGCGCCTTCAAATCTTGCTGCCCTACGTACTCACGCAGTGCACGGGGGCGCAGGGACTGCTCAAACGCATCACTGTCGCGCGGCGTCCTGCTGGGCGCAACTGCCTGCTGCCTGCGTACCGTCCGGGCAACTGCCATGGGAGTGCAGCATAGCATAGTTTCCACATGCTGCGCGCTGCACTACAATGCCGCCATGCGCATATCACGGAACATGCAACTCATCGTGGGATTTGTAGCCATGCTAGTCGTTCTGGCAACAGCGGATGCCATGCTTATGGTACAGGCTCCGCCGCTCTCCGCGCTCATGCAGATATGGCAGAAACCAGAAGTCCCCTCTCAACCCGAGATACAGGAACCTGCAACAGAAGAACCGACCGTCAGAACACCCGATGGCGGCGTACCGAAAACGACGGGTCCAGATGTGCGCGCTGTGCTGGAACGCTTCGGCTTTGCGCAGCAACAAACCAATGAACTGCTGTTTCTACGAGAACTCATGGCAGCAGAAGAAACAGGTATAGAAGCATCTGCGCTCTTGGTAGAAAATGACCGAGCTGGCGCCATCGCGTGGGTGGAAACACCCAAGGTAAAAGTATACTTCCTCGCGCTCAAAGAAGCGCTGCATGGCGCGTTTACACCGGAACTCACGGACTTGGTGGACGAAACGCAACACGTTGAGGGGCGTCCTCCGCGCAACATCCTGACATTCCTGGATCCCGGTATCAGTGAAGAAAGGATTGCCTTCTTCCGTGTGCGCGAACAACTGTACGAAGTACACATGGCCAAAGAATACGAAGCGGAACTCTTTGCAATACTCGATGAACTATCACAGTGAACTGCGGAAAACCCACGAACTTCGTTGACGCTTGGATATCCCCTGCCTACACTTTCGCGGCAGCAGTTTGGCTGTTCTCCTACTTAGACGCATATGGCAAAGAAAGTAACGAAAATCATCAAGGCACAAGCGAAAGGCGGACAGGCGAACCCCGCGCCGCCACTCGGACCCGTACTCGGCCAGGCTGGAATCGACATCAATGCGTTCTGCACCAAATTCAACGAAGCCACAAAGGATCGTATGGGGCAAACCGTTCCTGTCGTCATCACAGTGTACGTAGACCGCTCATTCAGCTTCGAGCTCAAACAGCCACCAGCCGCATGCCTGATTCTGGAGAAAGCAAAAATCAAAAAAGGCAGCGGTGAACCCAATAAAAACAAAGTGGGATCCATTACCAAAAAACAACTTGAGGAAATCGCCGCCATCAAAATGCCTGACCTCAACGCAACCGATATCACGATGGCTATGAACACACTCGCCGGCACCGCGCGTTCGATGGGTATCACCGTGGAATAGACAACCGGGAACCGGAAGCAGAGACCCTACTCCTCACCCGAATCCTGTTTTTTGCAATCCGTTTCGCATGCCTGCACGGAGAAGTCACTTTATGCTACAGCAGTCACTCTCCCCAAAACCTCATGGAAACGAACCAGTTCCTCCTGGAAATCTTCACATTTGTCCGATCGATCTTCAGCGTCATATTAGGCGCCATTGCCATACAACTGCTCGTATTCCTGTTCTTGGCACCGTCGCTGGAACGCAGCAGTAACGCCAAAACGATGGCGCAGGCGATTTTTTCCTTCTTCATGCTGGCAATCGGCATAACAATGATGTCGCTCAGCGCCATCCCTACGCTCATTGCCACCCTGGGACAGGGAGGATTCCCGATGGAAATATACCTTGGTCTCGTACTCATTTTCAGCGCCGGCGGTCTGATATTCCTATGGCATGAATACCGGCTGCGCAACATGGACGCGAGCATCAAGCGCATACCGCAACTGATCTTCCAGTACACCATAGCCACGGTGGGACAACTATCACTCGTACTTGCCGTACTCTACCTCGCACTCGCGCTCACACTGCAGAACACTACAACCGAAGGATGGTGGAGCATGCCGCTGTCGCTCTTCATCTACGGGCTCTTCTTGTGCGGAATCACACAGAGAACTTGCAAAACCGCCCCGGTATCTGTGCGCGCAAAGGCAGGAACGAAGATAGCCGCTCCCAAACGCAGACGTGCAACCGCACGGAAAAAGAAATGAGCAGCTTTTGGTTGCAGAATACCACCCTCTGCCTGACAATAGCGACATCGTGGGAGCCGTGGTCTTAACCCGGCGCCCGTACCACGTTCCCCTCTTTTCCATGAATAAAACAGGATCTGCACCACGTGCATCAGCACGCAAACACGGCAAGAAGTACGTCGAAAAAGCCGCGCTCGTCACAGAAACATCGTATGACATTGCAGCAGCAGTAGCCCTGCTACCCCAGCTCAGCACTGTTTCGTTCGACGCAACAGCTGAAGCACACATTCGCATCAATGCGGATACAACACAGGCAGATCAACTGGTTCGCACTACTGTCCCGCTGCCGCATGGCACCGGCAAAACGGTGCGCATCGCAGCATTCGTACCGGATGACCAAATTGACGCAGCAAAGAAAGCCGGTGCACATAAGGCCGGCAACAAGCAACTCATCCAGGAGATCGAAGCAGGCAACATTGACTTCGACCAGGCGGTTGCCGTTCCGGAAGTCATGAAAGAACTGGGTAAAATCGCAAAGATACTGGGGCAGAAAGGCCTGATGCCCAATCCCAAAGCTGGCACGGTCACGCAGGATGTGGCCAAGACCATCGCGGAACTCAAGAAGGGGCGTATTGAATGCAAGATGGACAAACAGGGCATCATCCACGTGCCTTTTGGAAAACTTTCCTTTGGGGCACAGAAACTGCAAGAAAATCTGGAAGCACTGCTCACCGCCATCAGAGAAGCAAAACCCAGCGGCATCAAAGGGACATACATTCTCTCGATCACCATTGCCCCCACAATGGGACCGGGCATATGTGTGCAACAGTAACGCAATCAGAGCGAAGCGAAAATCACTTCCGCGTCCTGCAGCGTTTCGACACGCACAAGTTGTGCACGCAGTTGTTTGGCGCCATCCATGCCTCGAACATAACTCGCGAGGTGCTTGCGCATTTCCATCATACCGCGCTGCTCCCCCTTGTGTTCCACCGCCAAGCGGCAGTGTTGCAAAATGACAGGAATTTTCTCTGTGAACGAACGCAGAGGCAGATCTTGCACAGAACAACCGTGGCACAGCAGGGAACAGATGTCCTGCATGAGCCACGGATTCCCCCAGGTACCACGACCGACCATCACACCGTCCAAGTTACCGAGCCGTACCG
>JAAYXY010000098.1 GCA_012515645.1 Candidatus Peribacteria bacterium
GCTCAAGTACGTTCTTCAGGCAAAGCATGTGCAAAGTCGTGCCATCACAGTCATGCACCCACTTCCGCGCGTGGGAGAAATCGCGACGGATGTAGATCCGTTGCCCAACGCAGCGTACTTCCGGCAGGCGCGCAACGGTGTTCCCGTGCGTATGGCGCTGCTGGCGATGCTTCTCGGGAAAGCATGAATTTCGATCAAAGTGCTCTTCTGGCTACTGTCATTTTTCTGGGAGGAGTTCTATCGACGGTGACAGGCGGGGGGCTTTCAATGATTGTAATCGTCATCGGAAGCATCTTTATTGATGTTCGTGCGGCGATTGTCCTGGATCTCTACATTCTCATTGCCAATCAGTCGGCAAAAACATTTTTCTTCCATGCTTTTACTCGTTGGGATGTTGTGGGATGGTCCGTTCTACTCGGCATACCTTTCGCATTCATCGGCAGCTGGTGCCTGTTTTTACTGCCAATTGATATTGTTCAGCGGGTAGTTGCAGTCATTGCCACACTCTTTATCTCTCTCAGACTCTTCAGCTTCGTTCCGAGGTTACGCTGTACACGCTTACGACTCATTTTCATTGGCGCAGTTTCTGGGTTTCTAAGTGGAGCGACAGGCAACGGCGCCATTGTCCGCAAGCCGCTCTTTTCTGCAATGGGACTTTCTAAGGAGGTTATGTTGGGAACCACGGCGTTTCTTTCTCTCATTATGACGATTCCGCGATTGCCGGCGTATGCTATCCATACCCCATGGAGTATGTCGTATGTCGTGTTTCTCTGTATCGCCGCTGGGTTACTATTCCTGAGTGCATGGATAGGGAAATATATACTGCGGTACATCACCCCCTATATTTTTGACACACTGTTAAACGTTATTATCCTTCTTGGAGCACTGCGGCTCCTTCTCTCATGAATAACATCCTTACCCTCCCCGGCCTCATCGATTGCCACGTGCACTTTCGCGAGCCCGGAATGGAACACAAAGGCACAATGGCCACGGAGTCCGCTGCCGCATATGCAGGAGGAGTCCGCACGGTCTGTGAGATGCCTAATACGAATCCACCGACTGTCTCCATAGAAGCATTCCAAGACAAAGTGCGCCGCGCCGAAAAAATTCATGATGTAGATATCCGATTCTTCTTCGGCGCAACGGAAGCAGGTCACATCCAAGAATTCAGGAAGGCATGGTCCATGCCGGAACTACGCAAACGCCTTGTGGGCATGAAAATTTTCTTCGACCACTCAACAGGAGACCAGGGCGCAAATACGGCGGTGATCGAAGAGGCGTTCAAAGTTTGTGCCGAGCTCGGCGCGCCGCTCGTTGCGCACTGTGAAGATGCCGCAATTAATGCGGAGGCGAGAGAGCTCATGCTCGATCAGGTGTCGGAGGCGACCGACGTATCGCTCCATTCGCTCATGCGTCCCTGCGCATCGGAGGCGAGAGCAATCGAACAAGCTCTTTCTTTGACTCGCACATACGGGACGCAATTCCACATTGCGCACCTCTCCACAGCACTGGGTATAGAGCTCGTGCGAGATGCGAAGAAGGAGGGGTTGCCTGTCACATGTGAAGTTACGCCGCACCACCTCTTTCTCACAATTGATGACTACGAAACACTGAGCGCGCGCGGGAAAATGAACCCGCCGCTGCGCACGGCGCAGGAACAAAAAGCCCTCTGGCAAGGCATTGCCGATGGCACGGTGGATTGCATCGGGACGGACCATGCTCCCCATCTCCTCCAAGAAAAGGAAAGTGGCAATCCTCTTGCTGTGCCAAGCGGCGTGCCCGGGACAGAGACAATGCTGCCGCTACTCCTCACCGTTGTCGCAGGCGGCTGGCCGCATCCAAATGGAAAATCACAGACTGGGAACGCAAAAATAAGCATGGATGATCTTAGGAGGCTCTGTTTCACCAATCCAAATCGCATCTTCAATCTCAATGCTCCGGAGGAGGAAGTGCTGCAGATCGATACGACTGCAGAATGGGAGATTCATGGCGAAGAACTTCACTCCAAATGCGGCTGGACGCCGTACGAAGGGTGGAGAGTACGGGGATTGCTCCGCGAATCACAGCAATGTAAGCACACTGCGTAAATCATCAAACACGATATCCGCTTCTTCATGCGCGCGCGCCGGCGTGGTTGCATTGGGCACCAGACATGCGTGCATACCTGCGGCTCTGGCGGCCTGGACATCGAAGAGCTGGTCACCGACGTATACGCACTCTTCGGGCGGAGCTCCCACATTTTTGGCAGCAAGGAGCAAGCCGTACGGATCGGGTTTCATGCGGCTTTCTATATCATCTTCTGTTACAACGGTCGCAGTTTTATCGTACAGGCGCAGACGTGTGTGGATTGCATCTGTATAACTCCGGTGCGATCCGGTCATAATGCCGGAGAGGCGCTGCCTGCCGACGGCTTCCAGAATCTCTTCGGCATGTGGCAACCACTCAGTACGCGTAGACAGGAGTTCGATGTAGAGTGTATCCCTTGTTTCCCGAATACGTGGTTCATGCGCGGGATCCATAGAAAGCAGTGCCATGACGTCACGTAGTGAAAGTCCGTTGGTATACACATCTGCGATGAATCGTGCTTCATCCATAATGCTGCCCTGCAATTGTAGGGCGGTTATATATGCTTCTGTGTACAGGTCGATGGTGTCGACCAGTGTTCCATCTAAATCAAAGAGGACAGCACGCGTGTTCATACCTCCACAATAACAGGTACGAGCATCGGTTGCCGATCCAGTTTGCGGTCAAAGTAACGATAGAGAGCGCCATTCACGGCGCGTTTGAGTGCATTGCGGTCGTTTTCACCGCGGTCCAGGCATTCCTGGTATGCCTTCTTTGCGATTTCCATAACTTCACTGGTGATCTTCTCTTGCTCCGAACCGTAGATGAGCCCGCGCGAGAGAATGTCGGGATTACCAACGAGGCGTTTACTGTCTGTGTAGGCGCGGAAGAGCACGATAATCATGCCGTTTTTGCTCATAATTTTTCGGTCATCCATAATGCGCTTGCCTTCACCTGCACTTCCCTTTCCATCGATGATGACATCGTTTACAGAGATTTTCTGTTTACTCTTGCGGGCGTTGCCCTGCGCATCAAACTCCAGGACATCGCCATTGCTAAGTTGATGGATGTGGTCGTCGGTGTAACCCAGATCACGCGCGATCTGTGCATGTGCCGCTCGCATATATGGTTCGCCGTGTTCGGGGATGATATGTTTTGGTTGTACGAGGCGGTGCATGAGCAAGATATCGTCGCGGCAGCCGTGCCCTGTCGTATGCAGAGAAAGTTCCTGGCTGGTTTTCACAATTGCTCCCTGTAGATGGAGATTATTGATGACTTTGGCGACGGAGCGCTCATTGCCGATGATCGGGTTGGAACTCAGAATAACGGTGTCCCCCGTTTTAATGCTGATGTGGCGGTGTGTGCCCAGGCCGATGCGCGCCAGGCCGGCCATTTCTTCACCCTGGCTACCCGTGGCAATGATCAGCGTTTCGCGGTCAGGAATTTTATCCATACCCGGCCCCACTTTGCGTATGAGTCCGCGTGGCGCCTTAAGGTATCCCAGGTTCTGCGCGATCTCGATGTTTGTTTCCATACTCCTGCCCGCGATGAATACTTTGCGATTATATTGTTTCGCATGGTCCACGATCTGCTGTATGCGGTTGAGCAGCGAACTGAATGTGGAAATAATCACGCGACCGTTTGCGTCCCGAATGAGGCGATGCAGCGTTTCAGAAATTTCCGCTTCACTCTTGGAGCTGCCGGACTTTGTAGCATTCGTTGAGTCAGCGATGATGGCTAGAACACCGCGCCTGCCCAAATCGGCAAGTCCCTGGAAGTCCGCCGGCATATCGCCGCTCGTAGGCGTAAAATCAAATTTAAAGTCGCCCGTGTGGAGTAGTGTTCCATAAGGCGTGTGGAGTGCGATAGCGGCAGCATCCGGGATGCTATGAGTCACATGCAGGAATTCCGCGGAATTTTGACCAAAGGTAATTTTGCGGTTGTATTCCACGGTGTGAAGTTGTGCCTTATTGGCGATGTGCTCTTCTTCTAGACGCTTGCGCACAAATGCAAGTGTCAATTTGGTACCGTAGCATGGTGGGTAGTGTAATTTCGGCAGCAGGTGTTGTACTGCCCCCACATGATCCAAGTGTCCATGCGTAAAGAGGATTCCGCGGATGCGGTTTTCCTTCCCTTGCAGGGATGTAATATCGGGAATCAGGTAGTCGATGCCCAGCATGTCCTCATCGGGGAACTGCAGACCAAGGTCAATAAGAAAAATGTCTTGATCGACCTCTATAACCATGCAGTTGCGACCGACCTGCTCAAATCCGCCCAGAGGGTAAATACGCAGCCTGCCTCCACCTTGCGGAATATTCGCTGGTCCTTGGTGGTGCGGTTTATGGCGATGACGATGGTGCCGTTGTTGCTGTTTGGCAGCATTGGCCTGTGTGTTTTGTGTATTCTTCACAGCAGGAGAACGCTGGCTCACGTTCTCTTTTAGCCAGTTTCCTACAGATTGCATTGAAAAGTGTTTGGTAAAAACTCAAGAAATACTGTACTGGAATCGTACTCCACAACAGGCCCCTTATCAAGGGGGCATTTGTCATACCATCAAATTTTTGGCTTCGCAAAAACAAATTTTTATTCACTTTTTTTGTATTTCACAAGGTTTACTCTGTGGGCAGAGTGCAAAGATGCCATGGTGGGTCAGGGGATGTGCAGAGGAAATTGCCGATGCGTGAGAGATAGGGTAGCCTAATCCCCCGTATGGACTATGCCATCCAAACGGGGCAGACACGCACACGCGAAAATAGCGCGCTTTTTGCAAAATCGCTCACATCCCAACGTGGCGAACAGGTGTTTATACTGCTACAGGTAGAGGCTGAGCCCTTAGCGGCAAAGGGTTTCCAAAGAGAAGCGATCGCAGTGGTGACCAATGCGCTCCTGGGAACAGAAGGCGATGCCGCCGAACGGCTGGATAGCACTTTAAAAGAACTAAACGGCCTCATAAAAGGATTGTTGCTTTCCAAAACAATCAAAGACATCCATGCAATTGTTGGATTGGCGGATACGGCACAGCAACTACACGTTTCTCATGCGGGACGCGCGGAGGCATATGTAGTTCGTGGCGGCAACGCTACGCAGATAACGGAATATACAAAAGGGAAACCTGCGCCTGCGTTTGTACATATTGCCAGCGGACAGCTGGAGCCGCGTGATACAGTGATCCTTAGTACCCAGCGTTTGCTCAGGTCACTTACACCAGCACAACTGGCCCACCTCGCAGCCAAGCAGCATAGCCTGACGGATGAACTTAAAGGTGCACTGGAAGCAGAAAGGGAACAAGCGGCACTGGCAGTTATGCATGTGCCGGCAAACAAGGTCGCAGAAGAGGCATCATCCGCCATCCTTTCTTCTGTGACGAGAAAAGGTCGTCGTACCATTTCTTCTGCAAAAAGCGGCA
>JAAYXY010000099.1 GCA_012515645.1 Candidatus Peribacteria bacterium
ATCAATGGAGAGTATTTCGCCTTCCAACAATACACGATGGCCGGGAATGCCGTGTACGCACTGTTCGTTAACGGAGGCACAAATTGTCGCAGGAAATCCCTGATATCCCTTAAAAGCCGGTTGTGCGCCATGATCACGTATGAATGTTTCCGCCGCTGCATCCAGCTGCCCCGTGGTGATACCCGGAACCGCCATGGCGCCGACATGCTCCAGGCAAGCGCGCAGAATCGCACCGCCATGGCGCAGCATGCCGATCTCCTCGTCTGTATACGTAGGAATGGACACAGAACCACTGTAGCCGAGTGAGCTATGTGAAGCGAATAAAATGACGTCCGCAGTTTTGCGTCTTACTCCTAAGTGAACGCGTTTACCGTGTGTGTGATCCTTTCGTAGACCTCATCCATGCCCCCTGATCCATCCACCTCGGAAAGCTTGCCCTGCTGCGCGTACGCCTGAATGACAGGCAGTGTTTTTGAGCGGAATGTATCCATGCGTTTGCGAATGATGGTTTCATCCGCATCGTCGGCGCGACCCTGTTCCGCGGCGCGCCCCAGAATGCGCTGCACGGCCTCCGCTTCATCTAGCAGAATCTGGATGCAGCGAAATGCGCGGCCGACATCCTGCATGATCGCATCGAAAGCGCGCATTTGGTCTTCGTCGCGCGGAATGCCGTCAAAGAGGATGCGCTGGTCCGGCGGCTGCGCCACAATCGCTTCACGCACGACCTGCATGATGATGGCAAACGGTACCAGCTTGCCCACATCAATGTAGGACTTCACTGTTTCGCCCAGCTCCGTACCGGATGCGGCGATCGCACGCAGCTCTCCGCCGGCCTCAAAAAGATAGTATCCCAATTCCCGGCAGAGCCTCTGCGCTTGCGTACCTTTGCCGGAGCCCTGAATGCCAAAGAGAACGAGATCCATGGTACTTTTAAACGAGTTTTTCATAGTCGTGCGCAAGCAACTGCGCGTTCACCTGGCGAATGAGTTCCATCACCACGCCAACCACGATGATGAGTCCTGAACCGGAGATGATGAGATCTTGGGATGTGAGATCGGAAAACATGGTGAAGAGCAGCGGCACAATGGCGATGAGACCCAGAAATGTGCCTCCCCAGAGGTTTAAGCGGCTGCTCACGCCGGCGAGCATTTGTGCCGTCTGGCGACCCGGCCGTATGCCCGGAATGAATCCGCCGCGCTTCTGGATCGTCTCCGCAACTTCATCGGGCTTAAACGTGACCGACACATAGAAGAATGTAAATGCGAGGACGAGCAGGAAATAGGCCACCACATAGAGGATTGTCGGATTCTGCGGGTTCATGTTGGTGTTGATGAATTGAGCGACGAACTGGAACCGAGGGGCGGTCTGCAGGAACTGTGCCAAAATGGACGGCATGGTAATGAGCGATATGGCGAAGATGATGGGGATCATGCCAGCCTGGTTGAGACGGATGGGAATATTCCCCTGTACGCCGCGGCCTGCGCCCTGGTTCGCATAGGTAATGGGGATGAGCCGGTGTGCATCCGTAAAGAGCACCACTGCAACGAGCATCGCCAACGATACGATGCAGAAGAGGTAGAACGCCATAAGCTTACCCTCGCCGGCAAAGAACATGGAACTGAGTACGGCGGGAATACCCGAAACGATACCTGTGAAAATGATGAGAGAGATGCCGTTCCCGATCCCCTTTTCCGTGATGAGTTCGCCCAACCACATGAGGAACAGGGAACCTGCAGTGACGTAGAGCATGGGAGCCAGCACACCGAATTGCCCCTGCAGCACCATGGCAAAAGACGGGAAATCCAGATCAACGAAACCGCCCAGACCGCCGCGGCTGAGGAGGATGAGGAAACCGTAGCTCTGGACAAATGCGAGCGGGAAAGCGAGCCAGCGCGTGTAACGATTGATCTGTTGCTGCCCCTGCGCGCCCTCTTTGCTCAGGGCTTCGAGTTTCGGGAAGATCACCGTGGAAAGCTGCATGATAATGGATGCATTGATGTACGGAGAAAGCCCCAGAAGGACAACGGAAAAATTATCCAGTGCGCCACCCGTGAGCGCAGCGAAGATGCCGATGACACCCAGGCCGCTGTCACGCTGGCTCATGAGCAAACGTAACTGTTCTACGTCCGCTCCTGGCACGGGAATGTGCGCAACGATGCGGTACGCCAGCAACAATCCCAACGTGATGAGTATCCTGCGACGCAGGTCCTCGGATTGCCAGAGTTGTCGCAGGTATGTGAACATGGCAGGAGTGTAGCGCCTAGGCGACTTGAATACTGCCGCCCGCTTTCTCCAACGCCTGTTTCGCCGCGGCAGATGCCGCATCGACTTTCAGCGTGTACTTTCCCCTCACCTCGCCGCGTGCGAGCAATTTTACCGGTTTATTGGTACGTATAAGACCCGCTTTGCAGAGCGCCGCCCTGTCATATGCGCCTGCCGGTAGTGCGCTCAGATCTCCCAAGCTGAGCACCTCGTATGCACGCCTGCAGGGATTGCGGAATCCACCCAATTTCGGCTGGCGCCGCAGAAGCGGTGTCTGACCACCTTCAAAACCATGGCGGCGCCCCTTACCCGTGCGTGACTGCTGTCCTTTGGTACCGCGGCCGGCGGTCGTGCCGCCACTGCCGCTGTTACCGCGAGCAATGCGTTTGCGCGAGTTGCGGGAACCCTGTGCTGGTGCAATCTTATGAAGCATACGCGGTGAGAACACCGTCTCGATCTGTGAGACAGCTCTGCTGTATCGTAGATGTTCCACTCCAGAGAATTCAAGGATTTCATAGGGAAATTCCCTTATCTTCCTGATGCGCATCGGCATTCCCGCACGGAGCAACGATGCGTGCATGCACCGCCCTAAGCCGCTGCGTGATGGTCTTACGGGAATAGCCTGACCGTTCCGGATACAGGCATGTCACCTGCATGGAAGCAGCCGGATGTTCCCCCACCGTTCCTCCCGCCTGCATCGACGCGAATTGTTCTGCGGCTTTCTGCAGCTTCTGCACCTGGAAAATCGCATGCATGGTGTTGCAATCCGCCCGTGTACGTGCCCACGCGCCGCGCCAGTCGAGCGCATGACCGCGAGCATCGCGTTTGTGAAGGAGGGCGCGAACGATGTCCTGCCGGCAATCATTGAGCAAACGGTAGAAATCCGCAAACGGCTTGGCGCGATACTGTTCCAGCGGAGCAATGTGCTGTTCCATCGCATCACGAAAATCCTGTGCCCGCTCCAGCGGATGCGGCCACACTGGTTCCTTTGCCATTTCCGGCGCTCGGTGCTGCAGCCATGCATGCGCGGCATCGTACGCCTGCTCGGCTCCACGGATCATGCGTTCGATCATACCGCCGACGCGCACAGCTGCCACGCACTGGCATGCCAGATCTTCGGCATCCTGCCGCCCATCTGGAGAATGCAAACCGCCGGACCCCTGTAGCGTTCCGTACGACTCATGGTGCCCGCATTCCTCATAGGCAAACCTGCGCTGCAGGCTATAGATACTCCGGTAACAGGCGACGTGTTCCCCGGCCTGCCTGCTTTCCAGGAGCAACCCATTGAGTTCCATACTACCATCCGAAAGGACTGCGAAAATCCGGTTCCTGACCATCTGCAGAACATCCGGCGGCAGCGCATCTGCCTTACGACGCACATACGCGCCCACATCCGCTTTCAGCCCGTCGATGTATTCCTGCACCGCATTGGCGCCGTGCAACGGGAGAGGCCGATTGTACGGCAGCTCCGGGCATCCTCGTAGCGCACTGAGAACATTGGTAGCCATAGGAAGCGCAGCATTGTGCCGCTGGTATGATGTGAATGCAAGATGGAGGTACACGCCTGCCTCATTGCAGCGCCGCCAGCGTCCTGCCAAATTCCTCCGCGGCAGCCGGTCCGTTCGCAGTGACGATTAGCCCGTCTACAGTGACGGTATCACCGGTGTACTCCGCGCCGTACTTCTCCAGAAGCGCGGCCTGTTCTCCTCCGCTGTCCCACACTGTTGCCTTCCTGCCTTCCAGCACGCGCGCCTTCGCCAAAATGATGGGAGCAATGCAAATGGCCCCGAGCGGAATACCGGCGCGTGCCGCTTCATGGGCAACGCGCAGTGCCTGCGGATCTCCGGCGAGTGCGGCGGCACCCGGACCACCGATGAACGCTATACGGTCATACGTGCGCACCTGCACGTCTGCCAGTGCGATTTCCGCCTCTTCTCTGCCGCCGAATTTCCCCCTGCACTCGCCGACAACAGTACTGGCAAGCACGATAGTGCACCCTGCACGCAGGAGTGCATCTCTCGTGCCCTGCAGTTCACGATCCTGATACTCTTCCTGAGCGATGACGAGCAGTACACGCGACATGCCCACAGTGTACCAGGAATGCCGCTGCCCTTCGAAAGGAACGGTGACGCGCGACATTCCTTCCACATATGTCGACTTATTTTTCCTTGCCTTGAGGTATTTATGGGTATATATTCATAATATACTTTCCCCATTTCTCTATGCCAGCACGCGATGGAACAGGACCGGACGGCCAGGGGCCGCTCACCGGACGCGGCGCCGGGCCTTGTGCCGGCGACCGCACAGCATACCAACCCTCCTCTTTCTGGCGACGCGGTTGGTTCGGCCGCCGATGGCGGCGCGGAGGGCGCATGAACGGCAGGGGCCGTTCGCAGCAGTGACCTTGTTTTTAGAGTGCATTCTGCGCTAGGTTCTGTGTATGCCACGACCCCGCATGCGCCGTTTCATCCAGCACACAGCACCTGTACGGTACTTTAAACCGCAGGGAATACCCCTGCGCACCATCAGAAGTATTGAGCTCACTGCAGAAGAACTGGAAGCGCTCCGACTGAAACACATGGAAGGACTGGAACAACAAGCGTGTGCCGAACGCATGGGCACCTCGCAGAGTACATTGCAGCGTATCCTGAGTTCCGCGCATACCAAAGTAAGCACTGCGCTCGTGGAGGGATGTGCTATTCGCATTCTGGGTGAAGAACCGGACTCTGATGTGTAATCAGCAATCCCTGTACGCAGGGAAGAAGTGACACGCTGTATATATTGGAGCTGAAAGAATGAATCTATACTCAAAATGCTTTTAGGATTCAGTCATCGCCAATATCTGGAGAGAGTTTACTTCTCCTCTTTCTTCTTGTTCTTACTCTCTGTTTTGCCCGAACTCTGCAGCGCTCCTTCTTTTATATCCTTGCGCGAAACACTGCGTACCTCCATACGTTCTCCTGCCTCTGTCTCCACCGTGCCTTCCGGTTTTGCCTTTTCGGGTTCCTTGTACTCGCCACGCAGAGATTGCAACCCTTTTATCACTGCCTGCGCATTCACAAGCTTATTCGTTGTCCCATAGCGCTTGCTGAGCACATTACGCACACCTGCATGTTCCAGTACCACACGCATGGCGCTCCCCGCTATAACTCCTGTTCCCTCGGACGCCGGCAGTAAGCGAATGCGCGACGCCTTGTATTTGATATTCACTTCGTGGGTAATAGTCCCTTCGCGCAGTGGCACACGGATCATATTGCGCTTGGCAACGGCTGCGGCCTTCTCTACGGCCATACGCACTTCATTGGCTTTTCCTGTTCCCAATCCCACTTTTCCCTTCTTGTTGCCTACCACGACAACCGCACGAAAACGCAAACGCCGTCCTCCCGCGACCACGCGCGTGACACGATCGACAGACAAAGTCGTTTCTTCGTACTCCCTTGGTTCACGCTGGCGGCGATCGGTCTTCTTGCGATCAGGACGAGAGGTTTTAGGCATGAATGAAATGGAAGTAGGAAAAATGGTTAAAATGTGAGACCACCTTCGCGCGCTGCATCGGCCAATGCCTTGATGCGACCATGGTACTTGTACGCATTGCGGTCGAAGACAATTGAGGCGATCTTGGCCTCTTTTGCCTTCTTCGCAACCAGTTCGCCGAGCTTTTTGGCACCGGCAGCATCGGGTTTTGCCTTTGCCTCTACTGTACTGGCTGCGACCATTGTTTTGCCTGCGGCATCATCAACGAGTTGCACGGTGATCTGCGTCAGCGACCGGTACACCGTCATACGGGGGCGCTCAGACGTCCCGCGCACGATGGCGCGAATGCGGCGCTTGCGCCGGAGCCGTTGCTGGAGTTTCGAAGGAATCATGCGAGAGGAAGAGAGAGATTATGCGCCGCCTTTGGCGCCAGCGGCAGCTTTGCCCTGTTTGCGACGAACCTGTTCACCAAGGTAACGCACGCCCTTGCCCTTGTACGGTTCCGGCGGTCGCAGGCTGCGAATATTCGCAGCGACTTGGCCGACAAGCTGCTTATTGATACCGCGGATAATGAGTACGTTCTTGTTCTGCTCGTCCTGAACGATTTCAATGCCATCCGGCACGGGCAGGTCTACGGGATGCGAGAACCCGAGGCTCAATGCAAGCGTCTTCCCCTTCACCTGCGCTTTGTAACCGACACCGATGATTTCCAGACGCTTTTCGAATCCATTGCTCACTCCTGTAACCATATTCGCAATCAACTGGCGCATAAGACCATGGCGCGCGCGCGACTGCTCTGTATCATCCCGACGCTCTACGAGAATCTGCCCCTCCTGAACGGTTACGGTAATTTCGGGAAGGAGCGTGAGTTCTTCGGCACCCTTGGAACCCTGTACATGCACCAGGGATCCCTTGACCTCAACGGTCACGCCTGCGGGAAGAGCCACTGGTTTTTTACCAATACGAGACATGTTATGCGATGGTACAGAGAATTTCACCTCCAAGGTGCTGCTTTCGCGCATCGCGATCCGTCATGAGCCCCTGGCTCGTGGTGAGAATGGCAATGCCGAACCCCCTCAACACGGGTTTAATATCCTGGTAACCGGTATACACGCGCCTCCCGGGTTTACTGACACGCTGGAGCTCCAGTTTCTTTGCCGGATGTAACTGAACAACAAGCACTTTTTCCACCCCCTCGCCTTCCGCCGCAAAAGACGCAATGAGTTTCTCTTTCTGCAGAATGCCGCAGAGCTGTTCTTTCATACGCGACCATGGCGCCGTGCACATATGGCGACGTGCGTGTTGCGCATTGCGCAGGCGGGTAAGGAAATCGCCGATGGGGTCGGAAAGAGATGCCATGGATAGAGGGTTACCAGGAGGATTTGGTTACGCCGGGGATCTGTCCTTCGTTCGCAAGCTCACGGAAGCAGATACGGCAAATACCGAAGAATCTGAGGAAACCATGCCGACGACCGCAGAGGCTACAGCGGTTGTAGACCCGCGTTGGGAATCGCGGCTTACGCCCGTCTGCCTTGGCCCGTAGGTAGGCATTCAGTTGTGTGCGCTGCTTGTTCTTGAGGGCTATGCGAGCCATGGGGATGGGATTAGGATTGGGATTAGGATTGGGATTCGGGTTCTGGTTCTGGTTCTGGTTCGGGAGTGGGGAGTGGGGAGTGGGGAGTATCGGGGGATTTGCCTTTGGATTCAATGGAACTCCCCTCTTTCTTCTCCTGCTTGAACGGCATACCTATATTCTTGAGCAGCGCATGTGCATGCGCATCGTTCCGCGCAGTGGTCGCAATCGTGATTTGCATGCCAAAAATATCTTTGGCTTCCACAGGCGGGATTTCCGGAAAAATGGAATGGTCCCGCAGACCGATGGAGTAATTGCCTTGGCCATCAAGTTTGGCGCTCAGGCCGCGGAAGTCGCGTACGCGGGGTAGCGAGTAGCTCACGAGGCGGTCAAGGAACTCTTCCATCTGCCGGCCGCGCAGCGTGACGCTGGCGCCGACGATCATGCCCTGGCGCGTCTTGAAGTTGGAAATAGCTTTCTTCGCCTTGGTGAACACCGGTCGCTGACCCGTAATCGTCCCAAGGCACTTCGTTACGTATTCCCGCACCTCTTTGCTGTCCATTTTGGACTTGTTAATGCCTACGTTCACCACCACCTTGTGCACACGCGGCAACGCATTGGTGTTCGTTATGCCGAGCTCATCCCGCAACGCTTGCGCGATGGGCCCTTTTAGCCGCTCATGGAGAGAGAGATATGCCATGATCAGGAACCTCGGGAAGTGGAACGGTGTGGAGGAGGCGTATCTTTGGGAATGCTATGGCCTTTCTTGGGTGCGCTTTCCTGAGCGGCTCCTTCCAAATCCTGCGCCGCATCTTCACCAAAACTCATTGCGCGCTTCCAGAAAGGCTTCTTCGCCGGCAGGGATGGCTGGGCTTCTGCCGGAGCGGCAGCGGGTTTTTTGGCGCCCTTCTTTTTAGAATCATCCTCTGCAGCTGCGGATGCTTTCGTGGTCTTCTGCTGGGTTTTGGCGTTTTTGGACGCTGCTTTCGCAGCCGATTTAATCACCTCTCCGCTCCGCTTGGCAACACGACGCTTCCCTTTGTCATCCACAATGTATCCAACGCGCGTGCGCTTTTTGGTGGCTGGATCCAGGAGCATAGCATTGCTCACATGCACGCTAGCTTCGTACCTGACCTTCTGCCCGGCACGCTGCGGCGTTGCCGGCATGTGACGTGTCCGCATGCCGATACCTGCAACCACAATGCGCTGCCTGCGAGGCAGGACGCGCAGCACAGTGCCCGTTTTTCCTTTGTCTTTGCCGGTGATCATAACGACGGTATCGCCGGTACGGATCTTCATAGAACGTCGGGGGCGAGAGAAATGATCTTCTGGTATCCCTTGCTGCGCAGTTCGCGCGCCACGGGACCGAATACGCGCGTACCCTTGGGCATACCATCTTTATTGATGATCACACACGCATTCTCATCGAAACGTATGCCGCTGCCATCTTTGCGTTTCGTCAGCGCCCGCGTGCGGACAATCACGGCGCGTTCAACACCCTTTTTGCGTACCGTACCGCGCGGAGCGGCGGATTTGACGGCAACGATGATAATGTCCCCTACGCCGGCATAGCGACGGCGGCTACCGCCGAGCACTTTGATGCACTGTACGCTCTTGGCGCCCGTGTTATCTGCCACATTCAGGATAGTCTGCATCTGAATCATTGCGCATCGGGGGGAGTTTTCTCCGTCTTTTCTCCTTCCGGTTGTTCAACATGGCTCTTGTGGTGATGCATCGCTTCTTCCACACCTTCCTCTTCCTTCATCACATCCACACGCGGCGCCTTTTCCAGCACTTCGGTCACTTTGAAATGCTTGCGCTTGCTGATCGGCCGGCACTCGGTGATACGTACGAGATCACCTTCGTAGAGATCATGACCGTTGGCGTCCGCCAGGAACGTCTTGTTCCGGCGGTAGCGCTTGCGGTACACGGGATGGAACACAAATGCATCCACGGTCACGCCGACGGTGCCGGTCATCTTGGCCGATGTCACAGTGCCTTTCTTGGTTCTCATGCTTTCGTAGTGGGAGAAGAAATGCTGCG
>JAAYXY010000100.1 GCA_012515645.1 Candidatus Peribacteria bacterium
AAGCAATCCTCCCTGTGGCAGGTCTTGGCACACGGTTCCTCCCGTGGACCAAAGTCGTACCCAAGGAACTCCTCCCTCTCGGCAACGAGCCGATCATCGCCCATATCGTCGATGAGTGCATGGATGCGGGAATCACCGATATCTGTTTCGTGATCAGTAAGGGGAAGGAATCCATCCCGCAGTACTTCTACGATAACCCCGCGCTGGAGGCGGAACTGGAAAGACGCGGCAAACGCCATCTGCTGGAAACGCTGCAGCGGTACAACGATGTGCGTTTCCACACCGTGTACCAGGAGGAACAACTGGGGGACGGCCATGCAATCCTGCAGGCGAAGGACTGGGTGAAGAGCGACGCTGTCGCCGTGCTGTTCGGCGATGATCTGTTCGCCGAAGATGAACCGGGTTTGGTACAACTCCGCAAAGCGCATGAACGCATACAGGGCGCGGGGGCAGTGATCGCGCTGGAAAATATTCCGCGCGAGCTTACGCATAAATACGGCATCGCGGAGGTATCGGATGAAGATACCGGCGCACCGGGACTTCGGCGGATTACGAGCATGGTAGAGAAGCCCGATCCCAAAAATGCGCCTTCTACGCTCGGCATCGTGGGGCGCTACATTATTCCGCGCTCCACGTTCGACGTGCTGCCGGATGTCACATCCGGGCACGGCGGCGAGATACGCCTGATAGACGCATTGATTGCGCAGATACAAGACGGCGTGCCCGTGTACGGCTGCACATGCGCCGGCAAGCGCATAGACACCGGCACTCCGGAAGGGTACAGGGAAGCATTACGGGTACTGCAATAGATACTCCGAGATCAGTAGCACTCTACAATACCCGGCGTATGAGGGCTGGTCCTGTGTATGCGGTAGTTGGCACACTGCACCGTTGGCGACGGTACAATCGGGTGCTCATAGAGCGGCAGTCCGCTGCCGAGTGTGCCATCGTAATACAGGTCGGAAAGGTACCTGTAGAATTCCGGCTGCGTCACACGCGGATCTGATGGCAGAGTGCGTGTATGGTATGCGTTACGGTAATACGGATGCAGCGCGTGTGTCTGGCTGCGATACGGGCTGGCGTAAATGTAGGTATCCCTGCCCATCCGGGATATCCAATCCGGGCTGTTGTATTGTTTCACTGCATAGTCCTCACGCCGATTCAGCATGTAACTGGCGGATGCAGTGGGCACGGCCGGAGCAAGTATTGCAGCCACAGCAATGAGCGATAGGAATATGTGCATATTCAAATATGGAAAATTAGTTTTTAATCATATATAACTACTTCGTCAAGTCAAGATATGTTTGCATCTTATTTCTTTCCGTCCATACACGTATGGAGTGCGAGCACCGCTACGATAAACAGGATGACGCCAATGATGAATGATATGGTGACCCCCGTCCATGTATTCAAAAACTCCATACCATCGGCAAGCATCCATACACTCCGAAAGATTGGTACAGAAGCCAAAATCAGAACTGTTTCCCATAGAATCAAATGCCATGTGCCACGTTTCATGCACCCAATCTACAAAAGACTGCCGAATCCCGCAATGATGCTGTACGCACAGTGAACCTGCCTTTTATCTTTCCCGGCGCAGGAGCTCGATTTCGTCCCGCAGATCTGCTGCTTTTTCGAATTCCAGGTTCTGCGCTGCCAGTTCCATCTGCTGCTCCAGCTCCTCGATGAGACGCCTGCGCTCATCGGCGGGGATTTTCCCATGGTCGCGTTTCGGCCTGCGCAATTCCAGTTTTTTGCCTTCCTCTGCAATATCGTGCACCGCCTTTTCGATGCTCTTTGGCGTAATACCGTGCTTCTCGTTATATGCCTGCTGAATGCTGCGCCTGCGTTCGGTTTCGCTTATAGCCTGCTCCATCGCCTCCGTCATTTTGTCGCCGTACAGCGTCACATGGCCGTGGAGGTTGCGTGCTGCGCGCCCAATGGTCTGTATGAGCGCATCACGCGAGCGCAGGAACCCCTGTTTATCGGCACCTACAATAGCGATGAAACTGACTTCCGGAAGGTCCAGCCCCTCGCGCAGCAGATTGATGCCAACCAGAATATCGATCTCTCCGGTGCGCAGCTGCCGGAGGATTTCTATGCGTTCCATCGTCTCGACATCGCTGTGCAGATACCGCACTTTGTAGTGACGGTCCGTGAGGAATTGCGTGAGTTCTTCCGCGCTCTTTTTGGTGAGAGTCGTAATGAGTACGCGCTCTTTGCGCTTGAGCGCCACACTGATCTCCTCCGTCATATCGTCAATCTGGTGCTTTGAGGGTTTGACCTCCACCTTGGGATCCAGGAGCCCTGTTGGCCGGATGATCTGTTCGACAATACGGTTCTTGGGCGTGTGCTCGTATTCGTACTTACCCGGTGTTGCAGAAACGTAGACCGCCTGACTGACGCGCTGCTCGAATTCCGGGAACGTGAGCGGCCGGTTGTCGTGCGCACTGGGCAGGCGGAAGCCGTACTCGACGAGTGTCTGCTTGCGACTGCGGTTGCCTTCGTACATGCCCCCGATCTGCGGAATGCTGATGTGTGATTCGTCAATGAAGCACAGAAAATCCTGGGGGAAGTAATCGATGAGCGTGCTCGGCGGCGAGCCGGGAGGCGCGTCATTGAGGTAGTGCACGTAATTCTCGATGCCAGTGCAGTACCCTGTTTCCTTGAGCATCTCTATGTCGTACTCCGTGCGGGTGCGTATGCGTTCCGCTTTGACAATCTCTCCCGCATCCAGGAGTTCCTTTTCACGGATTTCCATATCCGCAATGATCCGCGAACACGCCTGCGCGATCTTTTCCTGGCTCGTCACATTGTGCGACGCCGGGAAAATGGTGAACTCCGGCAATTCGCGAATGAGTTCCCCCGTAAAACTGTCCACTTCCTGCACCACTTCCACTTCGTCAAACGGCATTTCGATGCGGATGACCGTGTCGCCACCAGGAGGAAAGACTTCTACCGTATCGCCGAGCACATGCACCATGCCCTGCCGGAATTCGATGCCGCTGCGCTTGTACTGAATATCCGTGAGGCGCCGCAGGAACTTGTCGCGCTGGATAGGATCCCCGCGCTTTACGGTAACAGCCAGCGCTTCGTAGTCTTCCACGTTGCCCAGGCCGTAGATACAGGATACGGATGCCACGATGAGCACATCACGCCGGGTGAGCAGATTGTGCGTGGCGGCATGGCGAAACTTGGCGATCTCGTCGTTGATATTCGCATCTTTCTCTATATAGGTATCCGTGGCGGGCATGTAGGCCTCCGGCTGGTAGTAATCGTAATACGAGACGAAGTACGATACTGCGTTTTCCGGAAAGAACGACTGGAATTCGCTGCATAGCTGCGCTGCCAGCGTCTTGTTGTGCGCCAGCACGAGTGTGGGGCGCTGTACCTGCGCCACGATATTCGCCATCGTGAATGTTTTGCCCGTTCCCGTGGCACCCAGGAGCGTCTGGTGACGTTCTTTCGCTTGCAGCCCTTCCAGGAGCTGTTGTATCGCTTTCGGCTGGTCGCCGGTAGGTTCAAACGGGGAAACGAGATTGAATGGTATTTGCTCCGGCATGTCTAAAGATTGTAGTGCTCATGCGGTACGCAGGGAACCGATAACCCCGCAAAACCGGGTTCGGATGCTTGCATAATTTATATTTTTATATTTTAATAATAATATGGAAATCGGCACTGGAGATGACGAACGTGTGTCTCCCAACAGCATTGCACAGTCATTCCGAGAAGCGCGCAGTCCACTCGTGCAAACACCCTCTCTGCTTCAGGAGGGCTCTTCCGCCTGGCAAAACGAAGTGTTGCAACTCATGCGTACCGTCGTAAGAGAAATGCATACTGTTCTGAATTTTGTACCGACAAGCATTGAGGAGAACTGGTACTTAGCACCGATCGTGCGCGATTTTATTCGGCGGGCGTACGTGCAGGGCGATCGCACCGTTGTGCTCTCTCCGCCAACGGAGATTCTCTATCTCTTTTTCTATCATGCATACGAGCTGTCTTACGAAAACATGGTGCGTTTCGTACGGCAGGACCGGGAGGACAGGCCGGGGCTCTCGTCTTTCGACTCCGCCCTGCCAACACAGACGTACCTGAAACGGTTGCAAGACGCACTGCACCTTCTGTAAACGAGAACGTCCTGCTCCCCGATGTGCATTCTTTTTCTGAGCAGATTGGAAAGAATCTGGTGCAGAACGCCTCAATTTTCGATACGCTCTCCGCATGATCGATGTGGATCACCTTCGCCAGCATCCCGATGTATACAAAAAGGCCGTGCAGGATAAGAGGCTTGCCGTCGATGTGGATGCATTTTTGCAACTGGATACAGCACGCAGAGAACTCATCCCGCAGGTAGAAGAGATGCGCGCCCGGAAGAACGAGGCGAGCAAACGCATTGCTGCGCTCCAGGGCAAAGACCGCGACAAGGCTATCGCAGACATGCAGAAGCTCAAAAAGGAGATGGATGCCAAAGAGGAGGAACTGAAAATTTTGGAGGAACAGTGGCGGGCGCAGCAGCTGGAATTCCCCTCCATACCGTTGCCGCGCGTGCCTGTGGGCAACGATGAAACCGGGAATGTGGAAGTGGAAAAACACGGTGA
>JAAYXY010000006.1 GCA_012515645.1 Candidatus Peribacteria bacterium
CCTACTCCCAATTCCCTACTCCCAATCCCCTCTATGTACTCTCTCCCCGCCCTCCCCTACGACTTTAGCGCCCTGGAACCGCATATAGACGCGCGTACCATGGAAATCCACTATACCAAGCACCACCAGGCGTACTGCGATAAAACGAACGCAGCACTGGAAGGCACTGATTTCATCAGGCAGCCGATAGAAGAGGTGCTCGCCAATGTGGAAGCTGTGCCGGAAAATATCCGCACAGCGGTACGCAACAACGGCGGCGGTTACGCCAACCACTCACTCTTCTGGTCGTGCATGAGCCCGAATGGCGGCGGCGAACCTGTGGGCGAACTTGCAGCAGGCATCCACGAAACATTTGGAGGATTCTCTGCCTTCAAAGAAAAATTTACCGCTGCCGCTGCCGGACAGTTTGGTTCCGGGTGGGCGTGGCTCACCGTGCAGAACGGTGCGCTCGCGATCACTGCGACGCAGAACCAAGACACGCCGCTTTCGCGTGGTGCTCTGCCAATTTTGGCATTGGATGTGTGGGAACACGCGTACTACCTCAAGTACCAGAACAAGCGCCCCGACTATATAGAGGCGTGGTGGAACACGGTGCACTGGGCCGAAGTGGCGCGCAAATACGCCCAGGTGCAGCAGTGAGCGGCATGTATACAGGACACAACATGCCGTTGTCTTCTGTTGACACAGTGTCACATATCCATACACTGCTTGCATTACAGCAGTTCTGATTGCGTAGCGAGTGCTGTTTCCGATTCTAGAGATACCGGTTGACCGCCCTGCGCGCGTCTTCCTGCATCCATTGCCATTCTTCCCCCGCTACGCATGGCCACCAAAAAGAAAGCTGCATCCAAAAAGCCTGTTTCCAAAACGAAGAAGCCAGCGGCAAAGAAGCCGGCTGCAAAGCAGTCCGTTGCTTCGGCCAAGAAGCCTGTATCCAAAAAGCCCGCTACCTCGGCCAAGAAGCCTGTGGCGCCAAAAGTGGTTCCGGTGCAACAGGCAGCGAAGGCGGTGGCAAAGACCGCGAAGAAGCCGGTGGTTTCCAAAGCAGCGTATCGCATGGATGTACCGCAGGAAGTTCTTCCGAAAGTTCTGCCACACATCACGCAGAAGCCCGGCGCTGTCCCCGCGGCTGTCATCAAGAGGTTGGGTCATGCGATTCAGGCGCGCAAAATGCGCGGGGACCGTCTTTTTCTGGAAGACGACCGCGAGTCTGTGGAGAGCGACGAATCACTCATCCGAATGCAGCTGGATAGCTACCACTGGTTTTTGACGGACGGCATACGCGAGCTCCTTTCGGAGACCAGTCCGATCACCGATTTTTCTGGAAGGAAGATGGTGCTCAATATTTTGGGGCACACCTTTGATCCTCCCAAACACGATCCGGACACCTGCCGCCGCCGTAATTTAAGTTACGAGGCAGTGATGAAGGGCTATGTGCAGCTCATCAATAAAGAGACCGGAGAAATAAAAGAGCAGGATGTTTTCCTGGGCTCCATTCCACTCATGACAACCAGAGGTACATTCGTTGTAGACGGCATCGAGCGCGTGGTAGTGCACCAGCTCGTGCGTTCTCCCGGTGTGTTCTTCTCGCAAATGCCCAACCATCCGCATTTGCACGCTGCCAAAATCATCCCCAAGCGCGGTGTGTGGTTGGAGGTGGAAACAGACCGCCGCGGTCTTATCAGTTGCAAGATCGACCGTAAGCGCAAGATCCCCGTGACGCAGCTGCTCCGCGTGTTCGGGTACCAGACCGACAAACAGATTCTGGAGTTGTTTGAGGAGGTGACGGGTGAAAAAGACTTCATTCTTGCGACTCTGGAGAAAGACAGTGTTCGCACTGTGGAGGATGCCTACCAGAGCATCTACCGGCGCATTCGCCCCGGCGACCTTGCGACGCCGGAGAACGCAAAGCAGCTCATTGATTCGCTATTCTTCGATTTTAAGAAATACGACATGGGCAACATCGCTCGCTACAAAATGAACCGGCGCTTCGGCCTGGAGCTGCCGCAGGATGAAAAACACCGCGTGTTCCAGGTGAGTGACTTCGTAGCGATTTTGCAGGAGCTCATTCGTCTGAATAACGGCGAGGGCGTCGCAGACGACATCGACCACCTCAGCAACCGCCGCATTCGCAGCGTGGGCGAGTTGGTGCAGAACAAGTACCGCGTCGGACTCGTGCGTACGGAGCGCATTATCAAAGACCGCATGACGGTGATGGATATGGAGGCGGTGACGCCGACGCAGCTCATCAACTGCCGACCGATCACGGCGGCAATGCGCGAATTCTTCGCATCGTCGCAGCTGTCGCAGTTTATGGATCAAACCAATCCGCTGGCGGAACTGGCGCACAAGCGGCGCCTCTCCGCTATGGGTCCTGGCGGCCTCTCGCGCGAACGCGCGAGTTTTGATGTCCGTGACGTGCATACCAGTCACTACGGGCGCATTTGTCCTATTGCGACACCGGAAGGACCGAATATCGGTTTGGTCGTCCATTTGGCATCGTTCGCCCGTGTGAACGAGTACGGTTTCCTGGAAGTGCCGTATCACGAGGTGCATCACGAGGTGCCTCTGGATCCCGAAAAACTGCACGGGCGCATGCTCGGTGCGGACATCCGTGACGGGCGCAAGCTGGTGGGTCGTGAAGACGAGGTGGTAGATACCAAAGAGAAAGCCCGCAAGATCGTATCACTCCTCAAACAACAGAAGGCAAAGAGTGTGCCCGTGCGCGCATACATTGATCCGAAAGTCGTGTACGTGGATGCCGACAGGGAGCGAAAACTCGTGGTTGCGCAGGCGCAAACTGACTACACCGAGATGAATGAATTACTCTCCAAACGTGTGTCGGCCAGGCGGGGAGGAGAGGCAATTTTAACCAGTACAAGCGACATCACGCATGTTGATGTATCGCCAAAGCAAATCCTCTCCGTGAGTACGGCATTGATCCCGTTCCTGGAACACGACGACAACACGCGTGCGTCCATGGGTACGAACATGCAACGGCAGTCCGTGCCGCTCATTCGCCCCAGTTCTCCTCTGGTGGGTACGGGGCTGGAGGCGCTGGCGGCCTCGGCATCCGGCCATGTCATCATGGCGGAAGAAGACGGGGAAGTCGTTTCTGTCGACGCAAACGAGATTGCGGTCATCTACAAATCTGGCCGCAAAGAGACGTACAAACTCGAAACATTCGCACGGTCCAACCAGGGAACGTGTTTCCACATGCGTCCGCGCGTGCAGCACGGCGACATGGTCAAGCGTGGCCAGAGTCTCGCGGATGGTTCCGCCGTGGACAACGGCGAACTGGCGTTGGGTCAGAACCTGTTTGTCGCGTACATGTCTTGGCGCGGTTACAACTTCGAAGACGCGGTGATTATCTCTGACCGCGTAGCACGCCGCGGCGATTATGACTCCATCCACATTGAGTCGTATGTCACGGATGTGCGGGATACCAAACTGGGGTCGGAAACCGTCACGCGCGACATCCCCAATGTAGGGGAAGCGAAACTCAAAGATTTAGACAGCACGGGGATTGTTCGCATCGGTGCCACCGTGCACGAAGGAGACATTCTCGTCGGCAAAATCACCCCGAAGGGCGAAACGGAGCTGACACCGGAAGAACGGCTTCTGCAGGCGATCTTCGGTGATAAAGCGAAGGACGTCAAAGACAGTTCGCTTCGTCTGCCGGGTGGTGCGGGCGGCAAGGTCATTGATGTGCACATTTTTGATCGCGGAGAAGGCGATGAACTGCCCACCGGCGTCATCAAGCAGATTAAGGTTTTCATCGCACAGACACGCAAAGTGCGTGTGGGTGACAAGATGGCGGGTCGCCACGGGAACAAAGGTGTGATTTCCACCATCGTTCCGCAGGAAGACATGCCGTTTCTGGAAGACGGTACACCAGTGGATATCATCCTGAACCCGCTGGGTGTGACGTCCCGTATGAACATTGGACAGATTTTGGAGACACACCTTGGCTGGGCATGTAGCGAGCTTGGCATCAAGATCGCATCGCCGGCATTAGACGGTGTGCACCCAGAACAAATCCAGCAGTTCCTCCGGGCGGCGTCGTTGCCGGAAGACGGCAAGGTACAGCTCTATGATGGCCGGACAGGCGAACCGTTTGCCCATAAAACGACCGTGGGCATGGTGTACATGCTTAAGCTGCTCCACCTTGTCGAAGACAAGATCCATGCCCGCAGCGTTGGGCCGTACTCACTGGTGACCCAGCAGCCGCTGGGCGGCAAGGCGCAGCATGGCGGACAGCGTTTTGGAGAAATGGAAGTGTGGGCGTTGGAAGCATATGGAGCCGGATACACACTCCAGGAGATGCTCACTATCAAGTCCGACGACGTCATCGGGCGCAGCAAAGCGTACGAATCAATCGTCAAAGGCGAGCCGATCAAGCGCCCCTCAATCCCCGAATCCTTCAATGTGCTCGTGAAAGAATTACAGGCACTGGGACTCAAGGTGGATTTGCTCAAGTTCCGTGATGAAGTCATGCCGACGGAAAAGGTCACGATTGAGGAGGGCGAAGTGGAAGAGGTGGAGCTGAATTCGCGCGTGGAAGCCGAAGAAGAGGCCGAAGAAGTGAGCAAAGCAGACCAGATCACGGAAATGGAAGAGAGCGGGGAATCCGCGGATGAGGTGGAAGCGGGTATAGAGGAAGGCAAACCTGTAGAGGCCTCCGGCCAGTCTGCCAAGGAGGCGATGAAAGAATCGGTTTCCGAGGATGCCATGGAAGCCGCGTAATCTCAGTGAGTAGTGGTTAGTGGATAGTGCTACCCTTGCACCACTAGCCACCACTCCCTACTCCCTACTCCCAATTCCCTAATTCCATCATGAAATCCGTGAATAAAGTCATACTCCTCGGCAATGTCACCCGCGATCCCGAACTCAAGCAGACGACAGGCGGCCAGTCCGTCTGCACGTTCGGTCTGGCGACCAATCGCATCTGGAAAGACGCCAATGGCGAAAAGCAGAGCCTGGCGGAGTACCACAATATCGTTTCCTGGGGCGGGCTTGCGGAGTTCTGCGGCCAGTATGTGCAAAAGGGAAAACCCCTCTTCATAGAGGGGTATTTAAAGACGCGCAGCTGGGACGGTCCAGAAGGCACCAAGATTTTCCGGACAGAAGTTGTGGCGGAAAATGTGGTGCTGCTGGGGCAGAAGGAGAGCGGCAGCGGAGA
>JAAYXY010000101.1 GCA_012515645.1 Candidatus Peribacteria bacterium
CGATACCTCCGGAGGTGTGATTATCTCCCAGGTTTTTTTGGGCGTCAGTGGTATAAACGAGCAGCATGCGTGCAGCATCGCGGACAATGTGATTACGTGTGAAGACATTCCGGTTTCATTTGGAACAATAGACGATCTTCCCCGCATCCTTACGTTCTATGGCACTATCGCGATGCCTTCTGGTAATCGATCAACAAGTCTGCGTCTTCGCCTTAATGATCCTGGCAGTCTTGCTGCCAGTGCTGGCGCTGTTTGGTGGACGGATGGTTCCACGGATTTTCTCTGGCTACCGGGTCATGCGCCTTTGGCTACATCAACGCTTTTCAATTAGTTTGTTCATAGTATGGTGAGTGGGGCGATACTGAGTGCCAGTGTTTTGCGTTGTCCCGAATCAAATTGTATTTCCGCTACATCACCGCGTAGTGCGGCGATGGTACCAGACCCAAAAACCGGATGCTGCACGCGTGTTCCTTCTTCCAATTGTTCCTGGTTCACGTCATCGAAGTCGATGTCCTGATTGACGTCGAACGCATCCACACCTTCATGTTGCCGGTAGGGTTGTACTGCAGACTGCGCTCCCGTATACGCTTTTTGTTGACCGCTCTTACTTGCCCATGCAAAGGCGCTCAGCACATTATCGCTCCTGCGTTCTACGACGGATTCCGGCAGTTCTTCTAAAAACCTGCTCGGTGCATTGGCTTGGGAGCTGCCCCATAACATTCTGTTGCGTGCGTGCATGAGTGTGAGGTGTGTTTTTGCACGCGTCATGCCCACGTACATCAGGCGGCACTCTTCTTCCATTTGTGCTTTGTCGAAGAATGCATTGCTATGGGGGAATATACCCTCTTCACACCCTGTAATGATCACGTGTTCGAACTCCAATCCTTTGCAGAGATGCAGTGTCATGAGTGTGAGTGCATCTTCGCCGTCTTGCAGGTTATCCACTTCGGAGATGAGTGCGACTTCTTCCAGAAAACTTGTGAGTGATATGTGAGGTTCCAGTGCATCGTACTTATGCATCACTGTTACGAGCTCCTGTACGTTCTCCCATCGCGTTTCTCCTTCTTCCGTATTGTCGCGCAGCCATTGTTCCAGTCCGATTGTTTCCATTAGCCGAAGCGCCAGATGCGATACGACATCTTCTTTGGCGTGTCGCTGGAATGTTTTTATGAGTTCTACGAATGCAGTAATGCGTCTAGATGTTGCTTCTCCCAGTGCATCAATATGTGCTGTTTCCTGCAATGTGTCCCACAGAGTCAGGCCGTTTTTCGTGGCGTACTCCTGCAGTTTGCCCAGTGTCGTCAGGCCGATTTTTCGTAACGGCACATTCAGAATGCGCAGGAGCGAGACGGTGTCATTAGGGTTTAAGAGCACACGCAGGTAGGCGAGTACGTCTTTGACTTCGCGGCGGGCGTAGAATTTGACGCCGCCGATGATTCTGTACGGCACGCTATTGCGCATGCAGGCTTCTTCGAATAGGCGTGATTGCGCGTTGGTGCGGTATAAAATCGCCTGTTCGTACAGTGGTACATCGTTTCCCCGACGTTCCATTGCCGTGCGGATTGCCTCCTGTGCTTCCGCCTGTTCGTCTGCCACTTCGTGCAGGAGAATTTTGGGGCCTTCAGTGCGTTTGGTCCACATTTGCTTGGCAGGGCGGTTGGGATTGAGTGCTATCACACTGTCTGCTGCGCTGAGTATGGGCTGTGTTGATCGGTAGTTCTGTTCCAGCTTGATTTCCCTTGCATCGCCGTATTCCTGGCGGAATTCCAGTATGTTGCGGATGTCTGCTCCCCGGAAGGCGTAGATGGACTGGTCGGGGTCGCCGATCACACACACGTTCCTGTGCTGTTTTGCCAGCAGCGATACGAGCAGGTACTGCGTGTGGTTTGTGTCCTGGTATTCGTCCACATGTATGTATTTCCATGTGTTTTGGTACCGTTGCAGCACTTCCGGGCATTCGTGGAACAATCGCACGGTTTCTAGGAGCAGATCGTCAAAATCGAGCGCGTTTGCTCGGGTAAGTGTTCCCTGGTAGCGCGTGTATGCCTGCGCTATCTGCTGCAAGCGCGCAGTCGTGGCTTGCGCATGTGCTTCTTTGGGGCTCAATGCTTCACATTTAAAGCGACCAATATATCCCAGAGCCGCTTTGGGTTTGAGTTCTTTTTCGTCTACGCCCATGTCTTTCAGTACGGATTTCATCAGGCGCTTTTGGTCATCGGCATCGTAAATGACGAACCCACGGTCGCGCCCGATGTGTTCGATGTCGCGGCGTAGAATGCGCGCGCAAATGGAGTGGAATGTTCCCATTACCGGCAGTTTCTCGGAGCCGAAATTCCAAGGATGCACATGTTCGATATCTGTTATATGTAGCAGCGCTCGAATGCGTTGCTTCATTTCATCCGCGGCTTTATTCGTAAATGTGACTGCCAGGATCTGCCAAGGCGGTATGCCATTGGCGATCAGGTGCGCGATGCGATGTGTGAGTGCACGCGTCTTGCCGCTACCCGCTCCCGCCAGGATCAGTACGGGGCCTTCCAGTGTTTGTACGGCTTCACACTGCGGTTCATTGAGTGTGCTCAGAATGGGGTCGCTTTGTGTCATGGAGGTGCATTCTAACGTTTTCCGTTCCTCCTGTCTCCTTGTTCGGCCATCGTTTCGCGGAC
>JAAYXY010000102.1 GCA_012515645.1 Candidatus Peribacteria bacterium
AATAAAGTACACAATGAGCGAAAAAAGGGCATTCACCATTTTGTCGATAGCCGAAAGCGGGCTGAATGCCTGCCTGGAAAACTCCATGAGAAGTGTGCTGTGGTGCCCCACATTCGTACGGTCAAAAAACAATTTACCAAAACTCAGGTATTTGGAAAAAAGCACCTTACGCAAATGGTGCAGTGCTCTTTCGGAAAAGTATCCCATGGCAAGCGTTGCAATGTAGCGTGTCGCATTTTTAAGAACGAAAATACAAACAAAACCAGCGAGAAAAACACCAAAGAGCAAACGGTCATTTTGCAAGATCCGATCGGGCAGCAGTGCCAGCATGTCACCGAGCACTGGTGCCTCTAGCGCAAATGCAAAACTCTGCTGCAGAAAACCGTTCAATATCGGTACCAGGAGTCCCATACCTATGCCTTCGAACGCGGCGGAAAGCAGGGAAATACCTATGGGGATCAGCAGGTATGCCGGATGGATATGGATCATCCGCAGCAGCGAAAACAATTTGCCGAGTGTGGACTGCATGCTCTGTTCTTCCATCACCGAAAACAGTAGCGAAACCTGCAGGAAAACGACAACAAAAGACCGAATTCATGCTTCGCGGCAGGTGGTAGATTCCACCGATTCCTGTGTTTCCCTTTCTATGTCGGCGCGAAGAATAGATTCCTTCACTTGAATGTGCGAATATTTATGTGCTCTGCGTATATTTAAGCTTTGATTCCATTTTCTTCCATGAAGAACTCATTCGCTTTTACTGGTCTGATAGATAGGTTTCGACACGTATTCACTCCATTCTGGGACGAATGGGTAGATAACAAAATTCGACTCATTTTTGAGCAACGCAAAAACGTAGTAGATATTGGTGGTGGCCTGCGTATCGATGCCTCCAGAGGTAACAGGACAGACCCAAAACGCATAAAGAAGTTTGGTCATTACATAGATCAGAACTACAAAGTTACAGATGTTACCGATACATACAGTCCAGATTATATAGAGGACATACATACGCTTTCATTCAAAGATAATTCCATTGATTCCATTATATGTTTGGCAGTATTGGAGCATGTAGAAGAACCGCAAAAAGCAGCTCAAGAAATTGTACGAGTCTTAAAACACGACGGTGTTGCATTGCTCTATGCTCCCTATATTTATCGTTACCATGCAGCTAGCGGTGAATATAAAGATTTCTTCAGATTTTCTAAAGATGCCTGGGAATATTTATTTAGGGGATGCCAGATAGAAATGTGCCCTGTTCGCGGAATATTTGAAACACTCTTACGTTTTATCCCTCTGCACAAAACACCATTAACTTCCCTGTGCCGTTTTGTAGATACATTTTTTTCCCAATCAAATGTGCAAACATCTGGGTATTTTGTATACATCACTAAAATTTGATTTCCAGGAGCAGATTAGAAAGGAGTTGGTCACAATTGTGAGGTAGCCTTCTT
Source organism: Candidatus Peribacteria bacterium (assembly GCA_012515645.1). Classification (GTDB taxonomy): domain Bacteria; phylum Patescibacteriota; class Gracilibacteria; order Peribacterales; family Peribacteraceae; genus JAAYXY01. The sequence goes on from JAAYXY010000102.1 coordinate 1,452, forward strand.
AAAGTCTGTTCCTCTGGTGAGGAACGCCCCTGCGTCTAGGAATTTAGGTATCACTGCAGCGATGCATATGCGTGCTGCAGGGCGGATGCCGCTTTGCGCATGTCATAGCGTTCCAGAACGGCTGCGCGGTACTGCGCACTTCGCATATCGCGTTCCTCCGGAGCAAGTTCAAGATACGATTCAATTCCAGCGCAAAGAGCGTATACATCACGAGGTTGCACAACGAAGGAAGGATCAACGGATCCAAGGACTTCGGGAACCGCTCCCACGGCAAACGCATACGCAGGATGCCCGCATGCCAGCGCTTCTATGAGTGAGAGGCCGAATCCTTCGAAAAGCGACGTGGAAATCAGCGTGCGTGAATGACGGACCAGATATACAAGTCGATACGCATCAACTGTGCCAAAGCGTTGCACGCCCTCGATTGCGTCAATGGCTTTTTCCTGTGCCTCGGACCGACGCCCTACATCGGCTATGCGCCTGCCTGACGCGGCCAGGCGCTTATACGCTTCCAGCAGATACGGGAATCCCTTGCGCGGGTGCAGGAACGAGCCCACGGCAATTGTATCGAATTTGCACGTCTCATCTGGTACAGGTCGGAATACATCGCCATCCACGCCGTTTGGCACCACGCCGATCTTTCCTGTATCAATGCCGTAATCCGCAGCAATGCGTTCCTGCATACTCCGGGAAACGGTCACGACGCGGTCAGCCTCTCCACACATTGCGCGCTGCCAACGCAGGAGCAGTGCGTACTTCGCGCGCCACCGGAGCGCGCGCAATGCATGGGATTCCGCAACGGAGACATCGCGGTCTGCGGTAACGGGATGGTGAATGAGGAAGAGCAGTGGGCGGTTGCAGCTGCGCAGCCGGCGCAGCGCGGGTCCCATGGTCTGGTTTACGTGGATCAGGTCGAATTTTTTCCAAAAGTCGCAGGATGGGGGATACGTCCTTAGCAGCCGCTGCGCGAACCGGAAGTCTGCGCAGCCGTAGTAGTACGTTCCCAGGCGCCCCGGGATGGTGATCACCCGGACATTGGGAGGCAGCTCTGTCGCTGGAACAGCGCTGCGATTGCACACGATGGTGAATTGCACATCGTGCGCAGCGGCAAAGAGCGGAAGGTGGCTACCGCCCTTACAAGGGTCGAGGGAAATTTGGAGAACGCAGACGTGCATGCCTACAGCGTATACAATTCTGCTGTGGCGAGCATTACCTATCGCATCGTGAGCCGTTGGCGCAAGTCCCTCGATTGGTTTCGCGGGCTTGTGCATGTGCATATCACGCTGCGCTGGTATGTGTTGCTCCATAGACCCATTCCGGATATCGCGCTGTTCCAACGGCGTGTGCCGTTCATAGAGCGCCGGGAGTATTCCCAGAACGGGGAAGATGGCATCATCCACGCGATATTTGCGAAAATAGGAACGACCAAAAGGTACTTCGTCGAGTTTGGCGCAGAAGATGGCTTGCAGTGCAATACGCGTTATCTTTCCAAACACTTTGGGTGGAAGGGGCTCCTGATGGACGGCGGCTACCAAAACGCATCGCTCAACCTCTACCAGGAATTTATTACCGCAGAAAATATTGAAGAGCTTTTTCAAAAGCATGAGGTACCTGAGCGCTTTGATCTTCTTTCTATCGACATCGATGGCAACGACTACTGGGTCTGGAAAGCGATCACCCGCTGGCATCCGCGCGTCGTGATCGTGGAATACAATGCCTGCATTCCGGCGCTGCCACCCGTGACCATTCCCTACAAAGCGGATTTTGCGTGGGACAAAACCGATTATTACGGTGCCAGCCTGGGTGCGCTGCACAAACTCGGCGTGGCGAAGGGGTACACGCTTATCGGTACCGATAAAAATGGTGTGAATGCATTCTTTGTGCTCGATGAACTCGTAGACGGGAACTTCGTCCGGCAGCCGTTAGAGCAGCTCTATCATTCTGCTGCGTTCAAGGGAAAGCCCGGATTGCAGCACCCACGCGACCCGCAGAATCGTCCCTGGGTTGAGGTGTAATTTCAGCGGATGGCATGCAGCAGCAGACGCCTGAACGGCGTGAGCGGAATTATGAATTCTTCCTCGTCAAACTCCACCAGTTCAATGTCTCGCCGCGCGTTGAGGATCAGTTCGGCACGTTCTGCGTCGTATCCCAGAATGTGCGTTATTCCGTAGTGTTCCAGGGGTTTATGGAGTTCCTGTTTTTCCGAGAGAGAATCGATGGTCGCATTGTGGATATTTACGGATGTGTGCCGCACAAAGAACAGCGTCTCTGCCTTGTTGCGCGGGTAGGCGATCACGGCATCTTCTGGCACGTCTTCCAGTGCCGCGGCCACCGCGTATGCGGCCGGCACATTGCTCTTTGCGTATAATCTTGCAAACAGCATGCGATTCGCCTGTACCAGTTGTGCACTCACGAGTGTGGTAATGACGGCCATGGCACACAGGGCGGGTACATGTTGCCACTGTGTGCGTACACGCTGCCCCGCCCAGTCGATGCCTACTGCTGCCAAGAGCGCCAGTATCCACCCCGTGTTCATGAGGTGGTTCCGCGAAAAATGGAAACCGAAGCGCAGCACCAGTTCCATACAGAGCCACAGGCCTATGAATGCATACAGCAGTCGCCTGTTGCGTCGGTACAGCAGCGCCATGCCTGGCAGGATGAAGAGCCACAGGAACACGCCGCCGATGTTTTCCATCAAGAAGAGCTGTGGAATCGCATTGGCAAAGAGCCATATGCTGTTTGTAAGCACCGCGCGCAGATTCAGATCGCCCACACCGAAGATGTAGCGGTAGTTCTGGTTATCCTGCCGCACCAGGAACGATCCCTGTTCCAGGGTACGCAGCTGTTTCTGTTCAAATTCCTCCCGGAGGAACTCGTACGTGTATTCGTCGGGGTACAGGTGGTACACGCCGGTCATGTGGTCCTTGGGGGCGGGCAGAAACACCGCCAGACGTTCGGAAGGTGTCATACCGCTCTGGAGTGCGTTCGGGAGCAACGGTGCCACGAATGCCGCGTATGCGACCGCGCAGTACAGCCCCGCCTGCAGCACTGCACTCCATAGGTGATGCCGGCGGAACCAGCAGTACGCCAGCGCGAACCACGGCAGGAATGTGAAGAATGCGTGCGATGCCGCCATCGTGAGTCCAAAGCAGATGCCGGCGAGGATGGTGCCCGCCCAGGCGTTGCGGGGGTGCACTTCTATAAAGAGGGCAAAACCCAGGAACAAAAAGAAGAACGCCGGTGCGTATCCTCCGAGTTGCACGGCTTCCACCCAGTACATGGGCATGAATGCGAGCACGATTGTTGCGATCCAGGCGATGCGTGCATCGAATAGTCGCCGTACACTCCACCACCACGGCACCAGTGCCGCCGCAAGAAAACCGGCACCTACCGCCGTCCAGCCGGTCATGTTCTGCCAGTCGATGAGGCCATGGAAGGGCCAGAGCAAAAGCGAAAGAAGTGCGTTCGGCCGCGAAGAAACCAATCCTGTTTCTGCCAATTCCCGTACGTAGTGCACTGCGTATGGAAGGCCAAACGGGAATCCCGCCAGCAACACCGGGAGCATCCACACGATGGCGATCGCTATGCAGAACACTGCGAGCAGCGATAGATGGAGCAGGAGGGAGTGGTGTTTCATGGAGTGCATCTTACCGAACTTTTCTGCGGTGTGTATTCCCCGACCGCAAAGAAGGTATAGTTGCTTTGCAATGATGAAGCGTACTTGGACAATGCAGGATGTGGCCGCGCACTGGGACAGTGTTCCGGAGTACGACACGATCAACGCAGGCATCGACTCGTACTTCCGGCGTTTCACCGACAGTGCGCCGCTCTTTACCATTCCCGATGGTGCGCTGGTACTGGATATCGATTGCCGCACTGCAAAGGGCACCTGTTTTTTCCAGGAGCGCTCTCCCACGGCGCGTTTTGTCTGCGGCGCCATGTCGCCGACATTCAAGACGCGGGCACTCGCGCAGTTACAGAAACATGGATACCAAGCGGATGTCTTCGTTTTCGAAGATCTCCCCCTGCCATTCAGTGACGCGCATTTTGATACAGTGCTCACGTACGAGACATTGGAGCACACGCCGTGGCCGGATAGGTTCATTGCCGAGCTTTCGCGCGTGCTCAAGCCGGGGGGAACCCTGGTGCTCACGACGCCCAGTGTGCTGTGGGAGCCGGTGCACTGGCTCTCGGCTACGCTGCATCTGGACCATGGCGAAGGTCCTCACCGGATGGTGCCGCGGTGCCACATCTATCACGCTTTTGCGGAGGCCAGTCTGGTAGTGGAACAGGAGCGTTCTTTTGTTCTGATCCCCGTAGGACCGCGCTGGCTGTTGCGTATAGGAAAATGGATGGAACGCGTTCTACCGGAGAGTGTTTTACGCGTTCTGTGTCTGCGGCGCACATTCATTTGCAGGAAACATGCCTGATCCTACCTGGGAAAAACTGCGGCGGGACGTTATAGATGCAGGCCTCTGCACGCAGTGTGGCAGTTGTGTAGGTCTTGCCTGTGGAGCGCTTGCGTTCCGGGAGCGAAAAGGTGTGCCGCTGCCGGTCAAGACAGGCCAGAACACCGTTCCGCCGGAGGCGTACGATGCATGTCCGGCGCTCCACTGTAATTATCCCTCGCTCAATCAGTTCGTTTTTGGTACGCAGCCAGCCAATTGGATGAGCGGTGTTGTACGGCGGAGCTACGTGGGTCATGCCGCGGACGAATCGGTGCGCCGCAATGGCGCATCCGGCGGTGCGATCTCCGCGCTCCTGATCCATCTTCTGGAAACCGGACGCATTTGCGGAGCCGTTTGTTTGCAGATGGGGAAAAGCGTTCCTTATAAGGCGGAGCCGGTCATCGCGCGGACGCGGGAGGAAGTGCTGCGCTGCAGCCAGAGTATTTACAGCGTCACGCCGGTGAACACGATTCTTGGGGGCTTGGCGCAGGGAGAGGGGCCGTTGGCATACGTGGGTTTGCCGGATCAGGTTGCATCCATTCGTAAACTCCAGAAAAGCGGTCATCCGTCCGTGGCAAATATTAAGTATATTCTCGGTCCGTATATGGGTACGCAGATGTACTTTGAAGCCGTGCGTAGTTTTCTGCGTTCGCACGGCGTTGTGTCAGAAGAAGACATCGCCGACTTGCAGTACCGCGCAGGGGAATGGCCGGGGTATCTGCAGATCACTCTCAAGAACGGCAGAGTGCTGAAAGCGGAGAAATTCTATTACAACTACCTGATTCCTTTCTTCATCACCAGGAGCAGTTTGCAGATGGTGGATTTTACGAATGAGCTCACAGATATCTCTGTTGGCGATGCCTGGTCGCCGACGTACGAGCGGCAGAGGGGAGGACATTCCGTCATCCTTGCGCGTTCCCGTGCCGCGGAGGAATTGCTGGATGACATGGAGCGCCACAAGCGCCTCACGCTCACTCGGATCCCCCTCGATGAAGCGCTGGCGATGCACGGGCACATGCTTGATTTTAAGAAACGCGGCTCTTTTATCCGTATGCGGTGGATGCGCAGAGCGCCGGAGTACGGCTATGCTCCCGCGCATATTCCGTTCCCACGCATTGCTGTGGAATGGTGCCTGCGTTTTGTTTTTAGCATTGGCAGGTGCAGGAGCGCGCAATGGCTCGTAGAGCATCTACCCATCTCTGTTGTGGGTTTCTGTTTTAACCGTGCGCGTGTTGCGTGGAAGTCGCTTTCCAAACCAACCAAACGAAAAGGATTACGCACGGTCAAATTTACGATATTGTCTTAAGCGATGTTTTCCCTCATCATCCCGGTTTTCAACGAAGAAACGGCAATAGAACAGACGGTTCGCACCGCGTGCGAGACTCTGCGGGACGCGGGGGAAGCATTCGAAATCCTGGTAGTGGACGACGGCAGTACCGACGGTACGGCAGCCGTGCTCGCGGCTATGAACATTCCGGAAGTCACCGTGTATGCGCATGCACGCAACACGGGCTACGGCGCTTCCATAAAAACCGGCATTCGTCGTTCGCAGGGGGACATTCTTGGCATTGTGGACGCCGACGGGACGTATCCCATACGCCAATTCCCCGTGCTGCTGCGCATAATGCACGAGAGGACGGCGGACATGGTTGTTGGTGCACGGACCAATAAGGGGGTACAGATTCCGCTCGTTCGCCGACCTGCAAAGTGGATTGTGAACATGCTCGCTAACATGCTTACGGGCATGCGTATTCCGGATGTGAATTCGGGCATGCGCATTTTTACCCGGGAGTTCGTTGTGCGATTTTTGCACATCTGCCCCCAGAAATTCTCATTTACCATCACCACGACGCTGGCTGCGCTTACCAACGATTACCTCGTGGAATTCGTGCCGATCGATTACCTTAAGCGGCAGGGCAAGAGCACGCTTTCTTCCGGCATGAACGGTATCAAAAATTTCATCGGGTTTTTGGGTCTCATCATCCGTATCACTACCTATTTTCGTCCTCTACGGTTCTTCCTTATTCCCAGCGTTTTCCTCATCGTTTTCGGCGCGGCTGTTGTGGCATATACGCTCTGGACAGAGCAGAACGTATCCGATTCCGGCATGCTCATGCTGCTCACAGGATTCCAGATCGGGCTCTTTGGGATGCTGGCGGAAGTCGTGGTTCGGTACAGAAGTACGGAGCAGTAGTACGGGGATGCATGCACGGTGTTAGGCGAGTATCCGTTGCATCCGTTTTTCCCATGTGTGTTTTTGTACCAGTTCCCGCGCACGCGCGGCGCGCTGCGCCGCTTCTGCCCTTGCAGTGAGGAGGTGCTGTAGCGCTGATGCAAGGCTGTGTGCGTTTCCTGGTTCGCAGAAGAATGCTGTTGTTTCATCTAATACATCGCGTACGGTTGGGAGATCGGAGGTAATGATCGGCTTGCCTGATGCCATATATTCAAACATCTTGAGTGGTGACATGTACTTGCGATAATGAGGTATGTCAGGAAACGGCATCACGAGAACATCACACGCAGCAAGTGCAGTCGGAACCGTGGTTGCAGGGACTGCACCCGTGAATCGCACATCGTCACCCGTAAGCTTTAGTACCTTGGCCATCTCTTCGTACTGCTTTTTATCCTGATTTGGCCCTCCGACAACCAACCCGAAAAATGTTTGTTCCGCTTTTGTTATGCGTAGTGCATGCAAGAGATCGGAAACTCCTTTTTCCATTCCAAGAGTTTTCAAGCGGCCGACATACCCCACAACTATACGATTCGTCTGGAACCCCATATTCGTACGCGCCTCGTGGGTAGATGGCATCCGCTGAAATCCACGGAGATCTACGGCATCCCCTTCCACAAAGAGTTTGGATGCATCCACCCCCCACTGTAAAAGCTCATCTCTCATGGGCGAGGTGAGGCAGATTACGCGGGTGCATGCGTTGCAGTTTCGCACAAAACTCCTGCGTCCCAGTCGCGGCAATTGGTGCAGTTCCAGAATCACGGGTGTGCCTCTGTGCAGCAGCGCGGGCAGCAATCCCGGCGATCTGGTGTACAGTAGATCGAAGCGCGCGCTATCCAGTGCGCGGCGCAGAGCCCGGCGCAAGCTGGCATTTGCCAGGTACAGCCCCGGTAGTCCCAGTGGCATGGGGTATCGGTTATTGTCGAACGCATTCAGGTATCGCAGTTCTACTCCGCGTTCTGCGCCGTAGTACGCATGGTAGTTCTGCTGAATGAGGTTGCGGCGGCACGGTGCGAAGAGTGTGACGCCGTGCCCCAGGTGCACCAGTGCGTCGCACACCTGGGCGATCTGGTGCCCGTGCGCTCGTTCGCTCGGCAGCCGGACGTTGGTGCAGTAAGCAATGCGAATGGGAATATCGTAACCTCCCGAGAGGTAAGACACGAGAAAACACACGAGAAGTGAGAAGGCAGAAGTGAGAAGGCAGAAGTCGATCCATGGTTTGGTTACTTCTCACTTCTGCCTTCTCACTTCTGCCTTCTGCCTTCATACTTGGAATCAATGCAATCTCTTAACCTCTGTACCCTCGGCTACCATGACCTTCGGGGCACTCGCCATTGGGTCATTCGGCAGGGCATGGAGCAGGCCGGTTACCGGGTAACGGAATGCCACACAGATGCTGCGGGTTTCCTGCCAAAGTACTGGGCTCTCTTCCGGCAGTATCGGCGGCAGCGCGCACAGACCGATGTGCTCTTCGTTCCATTCCCAGGCCAGTATATTGTGCCGCTTGCGTGGTTCATGAATCTCTTCACGGGGAAACCTCTTGTGTTCGATGCATTCATCTCGCTTTACGACACCATGGTTTGTGATCGAAAACTGGTGCATCCATGGAGTCCTAAGGCATGGTTCCTTGCGCTTATGGACAGGTTGAGCTGTGCACTGGCGACTGTGGTGCTCGTGGATACGCCGCAGCATCGCGATTTTTTTTGTGCGGCATTCGGCGTCGCTCCGGAGAAAATACTCGTCATCCCCGTGGGCAGCCGCACAGATGTTTTTACCCCCCACTCCCTACTCCCTACTCCCAATCCTAACCCCAATCCCAATCCCAATTTTACCCTCCTCTTCTGCGGTAATTTCATTCCGCTCCAGGGCATAGAGACGATTCTGCGCGCGGTATACATCCTCCAGGAACAAGGGGCAAACGTACATCTTCGTATCATCGGCAAAGGGCAACAGTTCCCCGCCATGCGGCAGCTGGCACAGGATCTGCGCCTTGAGAATACGGAATTCCTCGGAACCAAATCTCTGCAGGAAGTAGCGGAGGTGTTGCAGCATGTTGATGTTGCCTTAGGTATTTTCGGGACGTCCCGCAAAGCCAGTCGCGTCATTCCGCATAAAGTGTACGACGCGCTCGCGTGCGGCACTGCCGTTATCACAGCCGATACGCCCGCGGCGCGTGCGTTTCTTACACACGGAAAGAACGCATTGCTTACGCCGCCCGGCGACGCACCTGCGCTCGCGGCGGCTATCCTGCAGCTTCAGCGCGATGCCGCGCTGCGCAAGCGCATTGCCGCAGCGGGACATGCGCTCTTCCTGCGTTCGTGTCTGCCGGAGCAGGTTGTGGCGCCGCTCGTTCAATGGCTCTCTGCTCGGTAACGCCGTACACTCTGGCATGTATATGGTTCTTTCCGCGTGTACCCAACGGCGTTTCCTTCATTTGCTGAAACTCGGTGGAGTCCTCCTTTTCCTTCTCGTTCTCAGCAATATAGACCGAGCTGCGCTCTGGTGGAGTATCCGGCAGTCCGATGCGGTACTGCTGTGCGCTGCGTTTCCGCTTGTCTTTGTCATCTATGCATGCAAGAGCGTGCGTTGGCACATCATGAGCAGCGCTGCTGGGTCCGGCGCGAGCCTCTGGGAATCGTGGAAGCTCTACAATATTGGCGTCTTCCTGGCGTTCATCACCCCGGGCAAGCTTGGCGAACTCGGCAAAGCCGCGTACCTGCGCAAAGAAGGCGTGCCGATCCGTACAGGCATTAGTATCGTGGTTTTAGAGAGGTTGGCGGATGTTGCCATTGTTGCCATCCTTGCCACCGTGAGTATCGGAGTCCTCTTTGGCATCGGGTGGTTCTTTGTTGCCATAGGTAGCGGCATAGTTCTTTCTGTTTTGCTTTACATGCGCAGGGAATCCATCCGTACATTACAGAATGTCAGCTGGCTCCAGTTCACCAGATTGCTCACGACGCCGCGTGTCATTACCGGTTTACTGGGTTGGACGTGCCTTTCGTGGGGTGTGCACTTCCTTTGGTCGGTGACGATTGCATGGGGGATAGGCATACATGTGCCCATCGTTTCGCTCGTAGCGGTTCTTACCATTGCGAGCGTTTTTTCCATGCTACCCATAGCGCCATCCGGCCTTGGTACGCGGGAGGCAGCGCTCCTTGTGTTGCTGTCCCCATATGGCGTGGAAGCGCACCACGCAGTGGCATTGGCACTCGTGATGTTTCTGCACATTTGCATTGCCAGTTTGCTGGGCGGTGTGTATTGGTTGCAGCGGCGATGACAGTGCCGCAAGAACGCGTGCAAAATCCTTGACGGTGCCGCAGGGTCACATAAGATAGCCCAGCCTGTTTTGTTCTTGCGTGGCAAGACGGAGCAGCGAATCTTCTTTGCGCCCCTCTTCCTCCAGTCGGCTCTCGCCTTCGGAAGACGGGCGGGCAGCTTTCTTGCCTACTGCTCCTTCACAGCATCGCCGAGTAGAGAAGCTTATTGCGTACTTCATTCGTGTCGTACGCACATAAACCTCGAATTTTCTTTTGACTCAAATATACAGAGTCAAACTTTTCTTACGAAGAGTTTGATCCTGGCTCAGAGTGAACGCTAGCGGTGCGCCTAACACATGCAAGTCGACTGCATTCAGTTGCAGGGCGAACGGCTGAGTAACACGTTGGAACCCACCCCGAACTCAGGGATAACCTCGCGAAAGCGGGGCTAATACCGGATGGTCCCCGCACCTTTTTGTCTTTTGGTTCTGTTCCTACAATAGGAGCGGATCCTTTCAGAAGGTAAAAAGGTGCGGGGTAAAGCTTTTGCGGTTTGGGAGGGGCCTGCGGCCTATCAGCTTGTTGGTAAGGTAACGGCTTACCAAGGCTATGACGGGTAGCTGATCTGAGAGGATGATCAGCCAGAATGGGACTGAGACACGGCCCATACTCCTACGGGAGGCAGCAGTGAGGAATCTTCCGCAATGGGCGAAAGCCTGACGGAGCGACACCGCGTGGTGGATGACACCCTATCCGGGCGTAAACACCTGTTCTGAGGGACGAAATTTTTGACGGTACCTCAGGAGAAAGCACCGGCTAATTCCGTGCCAGCAGCCGCGGTAAGACGGAAGGTGCAAGCGTTACTCGGAATTACTGGGCGTAAAGCGTCCGCAGCCGATCCCGTTAGTCTGGCGTTAAAGCACGGAGCCCAACTCCGTGTCCGTGCCGGAAACTGCGGGGATAGAGTCATGCAGGGGCATCTGGAATACCGTGTGTAGGGGTAAAATCCGTTGATCCACGGTAGAACGCCAAAAGCGAAGGCAGGATGCTGGGCATGTACTGACGGTCAGGGACGAAAGCGTGGGGAGCGAACGGGATTAGATACCCCGGTAGTCCACGCCCTAAACGATGCGTGCTCGGTGTTGGGATTTTCAATTGATCTCAGTGCCTTAGCTAACGCGGTAAGCACGCCGCCTGGGAAGTACGGCCGCAAGGCTAAAACTCAAAGGAATAGACGGGGACCCACACAAGCGGTGGAGCATGGGGTTTAATTCGATGATAAGCGGAGCACCTCACCCAGGTTTGACATCCCGAGAATCCCGCGGAAACGTGGGAGTGCCGCAAGGAACTCGGTGACAGGTGGTGCACGGTCGTCGTCAGCTCGTGCCTTGAGGTGTACTGTTAAGTCAGCAAACGAGCGCAACCCTCATCCTATGTTGTTTTTTCATAGGAGACTGCCGCCTCCAAGGCGGAGGAAGGTGGGGATGACGT
>JAAYXY010000103.1 GCA_012515645.1 Candidatus Peribacteria bacterium
AGCAGAACAGATCGGTTACCCTGTGATCATTCGCGGTGGATTCGCGCTCGGCGGCAAGGGAAGCGGTCGCGCCACACATGCCGAGGAACTCACGGAATTATGTAAGGTCGCTTTCGTGGAATCTCCACATGTGCTGGTTGAGGAAGATCTTACAGGATGGAAGGAAATCGAGTACGAAGTCGTGCGCGACAGTGCGGATAACTGCATCACCGTCTGCAACATGGAAAATGTGGATCCATTGGGTATCCATACAGGCGAATCCATTGTCGTCGCTCCCAGCCAGACACTAGATAACACCGACTACCACATGCTGCGCTCCCTCGCCCTCCGAGTCATCCGGCATCTGGGCATTGTCGGTGAGTGCAACATCCAGTATGCGTTGGATCCTCGTTCCCGTGCGTACCGCGTCATTGAAGTCAATGCGCGCCTGAGCCGCAGTTCCGCACTTGCCTCCAAGGCGACAGGGTATCCGTTGGCATTCGTCGCTGCCAAACTTGCACTCGGCGCAACCCTACCGCAACTCCGTAACACCATTACCGGATGCACCAGCGCCGATTTTGAACCCTCACTCGATTATGTAGCTGTCAAAGTTCCCCGCTGGGACTTACAGAAATTCCGCTTCGTCACTGATCAGGTCACCAGCGAAATGAAGTCTGTCGGTGAGGTTATGGCCATAGCCCGCAATTTTGAAGAAGCCCTACAGAAAGCCATCCGCATGCTCAATATCGGTGCAGATGGCTTGTACCCTGTCCCGTTCCAGTTCCCAGACCTCACCCGGGAAGTCAAGCGCCCTACTCCGCGGCGGATCTTCGCCGTGGCCCAGGCACTGCGCAGCGGCTGGACTGCCGAAGAGGTCTCCATCGCTACCGGTATTGATCGGTGGTTTATAGAACGCATAGCCACATGCGCTACCATGGCCGATACGTTGGAACAGTCCACATTCCGGGTACTGGATCACCCAACTCTTCGACACGCCAAACAACTCGGCTTCTCCGATGCAGCAATCGGATCACTCATGCGCGTCGATGCACATGCGGTACGCTCACTACGCATCCAGCACGGTATCGTACCGTCCGTGAAACAGATAGATACGCTCGCAGGGGAATTCCCTGCGCAAACCAATTACCTCTACATGACATACAACGGTACTGCAGATGACTGTGCTTCCGTAAATGCAAGCACCTGCAGTGCACCGATGATCATGCTGGGAGGCGGTCCGTACTCCATTGGATCCTCTGTGGAATTTGACTGGTGCTGCGTGCAGGCAACACACGAGCTCCAGAAACAGGGGCACAGGGTGGCAATGATTAACAGTAATCCCGAAACCGTAAGCACGGATTACGACGAGTGCAACGACCTCTTCTTCGAAGAACTGACGGAAGAACGCGTTCTGGACATCGTTGAACGCACAGCCGCCAAAGGCGTCGTGGTCTCCATGGGCGGGCAAATTCCCAATTCCCTCGCCCCTAAACTGGCACGACACGGGGTGCATATTATAGGCACCACCTCCGAAAATATCGATCGTGCGGAAGACCGCCACAAATTCAGCGAGCTCCTCGATACGCTCAGTATCGACCAGCCCGAGTGGCGAGAATTCTCTGATCTGCAAAAAGCAACCGCGTTCGCAGAACAAGTCTCCTATCCCGTCATCGTCCGTCCCAGTTACGTGCTCTCCGGCGCCGCCATGGCCGTGGTGCACTCCAGTGAAGACTTGGAAGCTTACGTCGGTCAATCCGCTTTCATTCATAAAGAGGCACCCATTGTCATTTCCAAATTCGAACAGGGCGCAAAAGAGATCGAATTCGACGGTGTCGCACAGGATGGAATGTTATTGCTCTACGCAATCTCGGAACACGTGGAAAATGCGGGTGTGCACTCCGGTGATGCCACAATGATTCTGCCGCCGCAACGTGTGAATCTGGAGACACTGCGCCGTCTAAAGATCATCGCGCGTTCCATTGCACATGCTCTGGACATCTCTGGTCCGTTCAATATCCAGTTTCTGGCGAAGAACAATCGTCTCAAAGTCATCGAGTGCAACCTGCGCGCCAGCCGCAGTTTCCCCTTCGCCAGCAAAGTGACAGGTCACAATTTCATTACACTCGCTACACAGGCTCTGCTGCATACAGCGGATACCAACGCACGGTACCAAACGGTTGATCTTGACCACGTTGGTGTAAAAGCGGCACAGTTTAGTTTCAGCAGGCTGAAAGGTGCCGATCCGCGCCTCGGGGTGGAAATGGCCAGCACGGGCGAAGTGGCATGTTTTGGTCAGAATGCCGAACAGGCGCTCCTCACAGCGCTTCTTGCCGTTGGTTTCCGCATGCCAAAGAAAAATATCCTGCTCACAATCGGCAGCCTGGAGGACAAAGTCGACATGCTGCCGGCCATGCAGGAATTGATCCGCATGGGTTATTCGCTCTCCGCCACAAAACACACGCACGAATTCCTCCAGGGACGCGGTCTCTCCTCTGCCCTGCTGTACAAACTCTCGGAAAACCGCAGCCCCAATATCCAGGAATACCTCGAAAAACGCAGAGTGGATATCGTCATCAACATCCCTACGCATTCCACGCCACGCGAACGTACCGATGGATACTACATTCGCAGGCTCGCCACAGATCACGGCATACCGCTCATCACGAACGTACAACTCGCCAAACGCCTCATCGAAGCTCTGGCACAAGAAGACCTGGACACGCTGCCTCTGCTCTCCTGGCCCGGAATCGTCGATCGCACGGTATAAAGGTTTGCCACGCTTTCACTTGCGATGCAGTGAAGCCAACCGTAGACTTCCTGTACTTGCATTCCCCACAATCGCATGGCTGATCCATCGATCACCGACACCGACGCTCTCCAGGATGATTTTGAAGATGATGGCGATGAAGGCGAACAGACACTCGTCACGAAAGAAGGGCTGAAAAAGCTCAAGGACGAGCTGCGTGAACTGAAAACCGATCGACGACAGGAAGTAGCCCAAAGGCTTAAAGAAGCCATTTCGTACGGTGACCTTTCGGAGAACAGTGAATACGAAGAAGCCAAGAACGAGCAGGCGTTCGTCGAGGGACGCATTCTGGAACTCGAACGGATGATCAAGAGCGCGCGAATCATCACCGCTAAAAAAGAGAGCGGCCGATCCATCGATATTGGTTCCACGGTATCCGTGCGCCAAAAGGGTGCTAGTGACACAGAAACCTACACCATCGTTGGTTCCACGGAAACCGATCCGATTGAACACAAAATCAGCAACGAATCGCCAATCGGCAAAGCATTCTTGGGGCATCATAAAGGCGAAACAGTAGATATTGTGACACCGGGGGGCGCGGTACGATACGAAATCCTCAAAGTGGCATAGAGAGTGCGAACAAGTTTTTGCATCAGGCATACGCTTGGTGTCGCGCTGTGAAAAAACGTGTGTGCTCCCAAATATACTGTGATGTGCTTATTTCTCATTGAGCCCTGCTTTGAGCCATAATTTCCTTTGGTATCCACAACAGAAATTCGGGGGAAATTACGTGCTCGTATGCGAAAAAATTCATATCCATCCATCAATTCTTGCGAAACATTTTTATATATTTTTGTCAATGATGCCTGAAGCAGTCTTGACGCATACCAACGAAAAACGCAACAGTGGTTCCCTTTCTCTCCACCCGCTCCTATGTACACGCGACATGTATTCTCTCTCTCCATCGCATTTCTGTTTGCCGCCGCGCTCCCCTCCGGCGTGCATGCATACAACCCGGCAACCGCCTCCGGAGATACATACAGCATTCTCATTGAACACTTTGAAATGCGCAGCAGGAGTATCCAGGAGCGTGATGATGATGTCGTGCGCCTGACAGATGCATTACAGCTCCCCCGCATCGAAACAATACTGATCTGCCGTGTGCGCGAACGATATGCAATAGCGCCACTCGCCATTACACGCGAACGCCTCGTTACACGCCTTGCAAATGCCACCAATACCGATCCCCGAACCGTAGAGGCACTCATTACCAATGAGCAACACTGTCAGACATTCGCACCACAACCTCATCCTTCCCTCTTCTACGCCGGAGCACATGAAGGGGAAACAGAGCACCTGCAAGCTCCGGAAGGATCCGATGACGCTATCCCGCCGCCCTCTCATACTACGGAATCCCCATCTTCGGTTTCATCGCCATTGCAACCACCTGCAACAACGGTACCGCAGGATCAAACGCCTCCT
>JAAYXY010000104.1 GCA_012515645.1 Candidatus Peribacteria bacterium
ACACGGGGATCCTCGGCAAAGGATAGAATATTGACCGTAACGGGTGTGGGCGGATGGAGTTGGGAGTACCTACAGGGATTGTACGAGCATGTGATAGAGTGGCAGTACGAGGTTAGGGGTGATATGTTCGACTATCAAAACTGGAAAAGAGTGAAATGAGTTTCTAAAAATACAATTCTCACTCATGGGAGATCCTCAGGAGCTGGCCGAAGTGTATGCAGAAACCTGTAGTTTTGGCGCTACGTTCGCGAGAAGAAATTGCAAATCCAATGTCGTATCCACTTCGCCCCAAATGAGATTGCTACAATGGCAGGCAAATACAGGTCCGAAATCTCTTTGATGTTTCATGAGATAGGTCTCAAGGTACTCATCCATATGATCCGCATGCGCCTCAATACTTCTGAAAACCTTTTTGAGTAAAGGATATGACAATTTAGCGATTCCAATATATGCCATTGCACTAGCCATGCTCGTGTCTTTGGTGATACGGGAAATGGCATGTGCATCATTCGTATGCACATACACATCGTCATTGTTGCAGATAGGATCTGCGGTCGCGAGGACATCTGTTTGTGGTGCCTGTATTGCTGCGGGGATCACACGGGATTCAAAAAGCAGGTCGGAGTGCAATGCCAGAATATCCTCATCAATCGTATCGCGTGCCACGAAGAGGGAATGCATGGAATTACTGGATGCATACTCTCTATTCTCACGATATTCGATAGGCACACCATTGTATGTTGGTCCCACAAATGTTCGAAGCATCGTGCCAAGATGCCCAGTCACAATCGTCATGTGCTCCACGCCGCTCTGGGTCAGTGCATCCAGCGTTCTTTCCAGGAGCGTGGCTCCGTGCACAGGAATGAGCGCTTTGGGTATGGTGTGAGAGAGCGGTCGGAGCCGTATGCCCATACCTGCAGCTAAGATAATCGCATGTCGAATTTTGCTGGCGTTCATTGCGCAGATACTACTATCTTCGCGGTCATGAACCAACAAGCGTGTCAATAGAGCGCGTCTGCACGTATGCCTCGAATTTTACGGCATATGCCTGCGCCGCCCTTCGAATCCGCGCAAGGCGGCGCTACACTGCAATGGCATGCAGGAACGATTGCAAAAAATATTGTCCGGCAGAGGAATATGCTCGCGCCGAAAAGCGGAGGAGTACATTGAGCGCGGTCTGGTGAAGGTGAATGGGGAAATAGCGTCTATCGGGCAAAAGGCAGATCCGGATACCGATCACATCGAAGTCGACGGCAAGGTCATTGAAGAGCGAAAGGAATTGCTCTATTACCTCATAAATAAGCCGGTTGGCATTGTGACGACCAATGCCAGCCGCAGTGACCAAAAGACAGTCAGGGATATTCTTCCCAAAGAATTGCAAGGAGCTATATTCCCCGTTGGCCGCTTGGACAAAGACACATCGGGGCTCCTGTTGCTCACGAACGACGGTGTGCTAGCCTACCGGCTCACACATCCAAAGTTCGATCACGAAAAAGAGTACGAGGTGACTGTGAGCCATCCGATCACAGATGGGCAGATCCTCAAGCTGGAGCAGGGGATCACCATTTCGGGCGCAAAGACCAAACCCGCATCGGTGCGCCGCATGGGTCCGGCGACATTCCGCATAGCGCTCACAGAAGGCCGCAACCGCCAAATACGCCGCATGTGCCAAAAGGTGGGTGCGCCGGTGGATCAGCTCAGGCGTGTACGGATTGTGACACTGGAAGACAGGGTGCTTCCGGAAGGGGCGCTCAGAGAGCTGGATGCAGACGAAGTGGTTGCCCTAAAGGCATCGGTATGTATAGAATAATTTGCTTTGACCTCCGACATCCTCGATGTGCGGCTGGACATGATCACGATGGGTGATGTGAGCGCAAGCACCATCGCGATCGCGCTCACAGAAGCGGGCGACGCAAACATCGATCGTGTGCGCACAGCGGTCATTGCGGGGCTGGCAGAGTATCTGCGCTCTCTGGAGAAGCGCGGAGATGAAGCGTGCGGCACACTGCGCGCACTGGAACGCCGGCTGCGCCGCGGGTACGCCGTCACGCTCTCCATTGGCAGCGAATCCATAGAAATCCCGGCAGGTTCATCGAAGAAAACATCAAGCTAGCCTCCGGTATTGCAGCGTGGACTCCTCACGCCATTCGCAGAAACATGGTGACATGAGGTATGGTATGCGTATGAAGATAATACCCCACGGAGCAGCGCAGGAGGTTACAGGCTCCTGCCACGAAATTCAGGTCGAAGGCGCCAAAGGAACGGTGCGCATCCTGCTGGATTGCGGCATGTTCCAAGGGCGCAGGCAGGAGGCGGTCGCCAAAAATTCCACCTTCCACTTCGATCCGAAGGCGATAGACGCCGTGGTGCTCAGCCATGCGCACATAGATCATGTAGGGCGCATCCCTCTGCTCTACAAGCAGGGATATCGTGGTCCCGTTTATTGCACGTATGCAACGAAAGACCTGGCGGATGTGATGTTGCAGGATAGCGGCTACATACAAGAGAAAGATGAAGAGTATTTCCGCAAGCATCTCAAAGCCTCCATGCTGCCGTCCAAAGGACCGCTCTATACCCAGCAGGACGCCACGGACTGCATGAAGATCTTCCAGGGGCGTACGTACAACGAATGGTTCGATGTTGCTCCGGGCATCCGCGCCAAGCTGCTGGATGCCGGTCATATTGTAGGAGCCACCATGGTAGTACTGGAGATAACGGAGAATGGCAAAACCCACACTGTCGGTTTTTCCGGTGATCTGGGGCGCAATATGCTCCCCATCATCCGCGACCCGGCGCCCATGCCGCCGGTGCAGGCGCTGATCTGCGAAAGCACATATGGCAATCGCAAACACGAAGACATCGCTTCCGCCAAGCATATGCTGCAGGAAGTCGTTGTGCGCACAGCGGAACGCGGAGGCAAAGTGTTGATCCCGGCGTTCTCGCTGGAGCGGACGCAGGAGATCGTGTACGACTTGCACATGCTCTGGAACGCGCGGGAAATTCCGGCGGTACCCATTTACATAGACTCGCCGCTGGCAACACGGGTGACAGAAGTATTCATGAAGCATCCGGAATGTTACGACAAAGAAATGTACGAACAGTTCCTCTCCAAAGCACGCAATCCCTTCCAGTTTTCGCTGGTGAAGTACACGCAATCCGTAGAAGAGAGCAAAGCGCTCAACGATATGCACGGCCCCATGGTCATCATGGCCGGATCGGGTATGTGCGAGGCTGGCCGCATACGTCATCATTTGCGCAATAACATCGAAGACTCGCGTTGCACCGTTTTGGGTGTGGGATACATGGCACAGCATACATTGGGGCGCCGTCTGTTTGATCCGGAACAGACACATGTGAAAATTTTTGATCGAATGTATGCTAAAAAAGCCGAAATGGTGCACATAGATGTGTATTCCAGCCATGCCGATATGACAGACCTGGATGCGTACATCACGGGTATTGACACATTGGGAACATTGGTGCTTGTTCATGGTGAAATAGACCAAATGGAACCCCTTGCCGAACGCATACGGAAGGTAAAGAAAAAATTACAAATCGTTCTGCCTACAATGCAGACAGAAATAGATTTATAATGTATAAAATATAAATTTGTACTGTTTACTCTGC
Source organism: Candidatus Peribacteria bacterium (assembly GCA_012515645.1). Classification (GTDB taxonomy): domain Bacteria; phylum Patescibacteriota; class Gracilibacteria; order Peribacterales; family Peribacteraceae; genus JAAYXY01. The sequence continues at coordinate 3,628 of JAAYXY010000104.1, forward strand.
AGACAGAATACTATTTTTGATGTAAAATTATTTATTTTTGTATGTTCTAATATACTAACTAAATATAAGAAAATATAAAAACAAAAATAAGCAAGCATCCAGTGCCTATATATAAATAGAGATCGACTTGACGATGCCCTTTATTCCTCTTGGGCTAGCCAATTTGAATTTTTAAGGAGTGCATTGTTGGTGATACAGTTCACAAAATACGAAAATGGTCGATTTCTCTATATTTCAACAGGCAGTTTCCGCAGCAGTCATCAGTGCGGCGCTGTTTGGGCAGCCCCTGATGCAGACCATTCGCGGTGCCATGGGATGGGTGCGTCAAGACACCGGGCAGGTAACGTCGCGTCTGGACAGCGCGGATTTTTCGCGTAC
>JAAYXY010000105.1 GCA_012515645.1 Candidatus Peribacteria bacterium
ATCCCCTACCACATCACGTCCCCGCTACTGCGGCATGCGTTTTTGGAATCCAGGCCGCCGCATGCCATGACGCTGCTCATCCAACGCGAGGTGGCGGAAAAAATTTGCGACCAGCACGACCGGGGAATGCTCACGATTCTCGTGCAACTGTTCGGGCAACCGCACATCGTACGCCATGTACCGGCATCCGCATTCCTGCCGCCACCAAAAGTAGAATCCTCCGTGCTGCACATCGCATGTTTCGATGAACCAAAGGCATCCCCCGCAGTCATCAAACAGATATTCCGCCTGGCAAAAGTAGGCTTTGGGCAAAAACGCAAAATGCTGCGCAACAGCATTGGGGGAATCCCGCAGGGTATGGAGCGCATGCAGCAAACAGGCATAGACCCAACAGGACGCCCACAGGAACTGACAATCGAAAAATGGATGGATCTTGCGAAGGCGTTCTGCGAGGAACAAGAACCGTAAAACCGCAATACCACACCGCAGAGCAGGCGCAGGATCATGAAACGGAGAGCACCCAATATAGAAGAGGAGCACAGACACCGGAACAATAGGAGAAGAAATGCCTATACGCGCTTCGCACATCAGCTATGCGTACCTCCTGGGCTTCCTGTGCACCGTGTTTGTGCTGCAGTGGTACCAGCGCCCAGCCTATGCGTTCGCGGCAATCGTGCTCGCAATATGCTTCCTGATACTAATGCTCCTGGCAGCACTGCTGCCAGTGGAGAGAGCAACAGCCCTGCGGCTCAGCGCCGCCGTGCTGGGAATACTCACAGCATGCGCTGCTGTGGCGCGCACAACACACGTCGCTACATCGTACACAGTGGACACATATGCACGGGGAGAATACGTCACGGTGCGCGGAACCATAGTGGCGGAACCAGACAAGCGCCCCATGAAAACCAAATACACCATTGCCGTACGTGAGCTCACCACGGCATCCGGATCACGAACCGGCATCACGGGCAACATCCTCGCAACGGATCACCGTCAATGGCCGGAATACCAGTACGGCGATAGCGTAGAAGTACGCGGCATCCTGGAGAAACCAACAGAGATAGAAACATTCCACTACGACCGATACTTAAGCAGATACGGCATCTATGCCGTGATGTACCGGGCCAGCCTGCAACCCCTTGCCCCTACTCTCTACTCCCCATTCCCTACTCCCAATCCTAATCCCACCCCCCACCGCCTCCTCTTCTCCATAAAATCCCGTTTCGAAGCACAGATAAACCGGTTGTATGCCGAGCCCCACGCATCATTCATGGCGGGGCTCCTCACAGGATCGCGGCGCGGCATTCCCGAAAAACTCATGGAACATTTTAACACCACGGGGCTCACGCACATCATCGCCATTTCCGGATACAATATCACCATCGTCATCACCGTGATCTCGGGAATGCTCTTCTGGCTACCGCTCAAATGGCGATTTATACCGGCCGTAGGGGCGATCATCGCATTCACGGCCTTTGTAGGCGCAAGTGCAGCAGTGGTACGAGCCGCCATTATGGGCATACTCGGACTGCTCGCACTGCAGTGCGGCAGACAGTACGACCTGCGCCTCGGCATCCTGTGGACCGCATTCTGCATGCTGGTATGGAACCCCAAGCAACTCTGGTACGACGCGGGATTCCAACTCTCGTTCCTAGCCGTACTGGGTCTGACGGAAATGGCACCATTGCTCGAACGCTGGTTCCGGCGCATACCCGCGACACTCGGCATGCGCGAAGCACTGCAGATGACCTGTGCGGCGCAACTGGCGGCGGTGCCGCTCATCATCCACCTGTTCGGACGATTCTCCTTAGTAGCACCGTTCGCCAATGTACTCGTGGCACCAGTGATCCCCCTGGCAATGCTCTTTGGCTTTGCGGGAACGGTACTCAGCTTCATTGCATTTTTGCCCGGCCAGATGATCGCATACCTGGGATGGGGATGCCTGGAATGGATTGTGCAAATAACGACAGTGCTGGCAAATATACCGTATGCATCGG
>JAAYXY010000106.1 GCA_012515645.1 Candidatus Peribacteria bacterium
CCTGGTACAGGTACATAGACGGCATATGCGACTCACGGCACAGGGGAAAACGGCAATTGCCGACGTCATCGCCGAATGAGAATGGCAGTGCTACACTGCCAGCATGCCACGGCTAACTGCAAAAAAACGTATGAAAGCTGCCCTGTTTTTGGCCACACCATACGCGGGAGCCGCAATCTTATGCAGTATCATCATTACAGGCATTCATAGTACCAATGGCGTGCCGGTTACCGCGCAATTAACCGATGATACCGACAGCGCCACAGGCGATACCATTGGCCAGACACTACGCAGTTTCCAGGAACAGGCAGCCCAGCTGGAATGGGAAGCACGCCTGCAGCGCAGCCAGCAATTCCGCAGTGATCTGCAAAATGAAAAAACAGCGTTCGCAGCATTGGAACGCCATCGGGAACAATTGCAGAACCGACAAACAGAGCATCGCGCCGCTTGCGCTGAAGAGATGCGACGTGCAAACAAATTCACCAAGCTACCGACTGCGCTGCGCTGTTATGCAGCTGAACTCGGACTGGAAAATGATCTTTTACGCAAAGAGAGAGCATATCTGGAAGTAATGGCTGGCATTTCGCCGGAATCCCGGTCCCTTGCGCTCACACGCCTGGATCTTCTGGCCGACGCCATACAAACCATTACCACAGCAATAGAAAGCAAGGTGTTCCAAGCCACCGAAGAGCTGGAAGAAGCCAAAGGGAACCTGTTGCAAACATACCGCCAGCCCTACTGGCTGGTCCGGAAACAGCTACAAGTTGAACGAATGCAGACGTGGACAGCCAGTTTGATGACACGAATGGCCGGTATAGCCAGTGAACAAGAAGATGGTGCCGATACCGTCCAGGAACTCATGGATGTTCTGTACTGTTTGCAGCAAAGCGAAACACTGCTCGGCGGTGCTGCGCTCTTACAGGAAAGCGACGCGCTGCACCGAGCACTGGAGCAAGCTGAAGAGCATATACGCAATTGCATGAGCATTTTAAGCCAATCTTTGCCTTCATAGACCGGAGAAAAAATCTCCCGGACTGTTTGGATGACGCCCGGGCAATGCCGGGGTAAACTCCCGCCCATGGCCAAGAAAAGGATCCCCTACCGGATTGAGCATACGCGCAACAAACACTCACGCGCCGTCCTCTTAAACGACCGCATTATCATACGCCTGGCGCGTAACCTGAATACAGCGCAGGAACGGGAACACATCACATACCTGCTGCGCAGCATGCAACGACAATTACTCAGGCGCGGAGATTGGGTGACCATCAAACCTTTCCAACACGTATTGGAAGGAGGCTTTTCGCAACATGTGCGCCTGGCAACAGGAAAAACATACCGGATTGTCTTGGTTCCCAGCAACAAGAGCGGTTTCATGCAACAAGGCAATACTCTGCATATATTTGTCAGCCCCAGAACAGTACAGAGCACGTTACACCGAACACTATGGAAAGCCATTGCACACGCAGAACAAACGCGCATTGAGCGATTAGTCCATGCAGTCAATGAGCAAACACTGCGTATGCGAATCCGCAGCGTACGCTTGCGGTTTACCGCATCACAATGGGGCAGCTGTTCTCCGCGAGGCATTATAGCCATCAATGCGGCACTCCTCTTTATGCCACAACCGCTACTGCGATACATCATCGTGCACGAAATCGCACACAGGAAACATGCGAATCATTCCCCTGCATTCTGGCGCCTCGTAGAATCGGCATGTCCGCAGTACGAACGTCTACGGAACGAACTGCGCCATTTCCACCTTCCATCGTTGTCGTAGCGCGCACGAGAGGGTACACTGAACGAACTCTCCCCAAAAACCATATGCCATGGGATGACGATGACGATGATGATAAAAATGAACAAGATGCACCCCCGTTGGAAACCGGTAATTACGATTTAGGCGATGATGTAGGCACCCGCATCGGCGAACACGAAGAAGATCCTTCGATCTAACAAGGAAGCGTTTCGAGTGGTATGCCTGCCTGGCTGAGCAACTGGCCAAGGAGGTACACGGGCAGTCCGACGACGCTGCTCCAGTCTCCTTCGAGCCGTTCAATCAGGAACTGTCCTCTGCCGTCGATCTGAAACCCCCCCGAACGATCACGCCACAAGCCTGTGCGGATCCACCAATCGCACTGGGCATCCGAAAGCGGCGCAAAATGGACAGCGCTGGTGGAAACACCATGGAACGCTCCATCGCCAGGTGCCAAGAGGCACAGAGCGGAATGGACGGTGGACACGCAGCCGCGCTGCTGCCTGAGCATGGAAAGTGCCTGCGAAGCGTCACGGGGCTTTTCAAGCATCATACCATTATGGGCCACAACCAACGTATCGCAGCCCAATACAAAGGCATCAGGATGCCGTACGCGCACCTGTCCTGCCTTGGAACAAGCAAGGGAAACTGCACGTGCCACAGGATCGGATTCTGTACATTCCTCTTCCGAAAAAGAACTCGGATCAATGATAGACGGCACGCCAAGCGCCTCAAGTAATTGCCGGCGCTGCGGGCTGGCAGATGCCAGAACTAGAGGCTTCATTGCAACGCACTATACCAGCTATTGCCTGCGAATAGAGGAACCGGAATGCGATTGCGGATCGTACGTCCGTGGCACGGGAACCAATTGTTCCAAGCGCATACGTAACGTATTGGAGTATTGCATAGCCGCGTTCATATTGCGCACCATACGATCGTTGAGAAACCCGTGCGGCGTTTCTGCACTGGCCAGAGCCTCCATACAACGCACATACAAACCGCGCACAGCAAGGCTAGCAGGACAACGCCCAAGCGCGATGTACTGTTCAAGTATGGCCTGCTCACGCGGATCAAGCTCAGAATACGCATCAGGAACAGTAGCAAGCGGCGCTGCACCGTGCAGCGGATCATCTATGAACGCACGATAGCTCTCTAGATCATTGATCTCCGGACAAGGGATGTCTTCACCTGTACGTTTCCGTTCCTGCCTGCAATCATCGAGCGCCCGCTCGTATGCCCTACGCTGGTTGCGCACAACACTGCGTTGTGTCTGGGCACGCACACGAGCTTCCCCTTGCACACTGAACGCACCAAAGGACAAATCCTGCACAGAACCGAGAAGTGCAACCGATGCTACAGGCAAACCAAAGAGGAGTAAGCCAACTATTACGACAACCGTGCGGGATATATTTGTTTTCTGCATACGCTATGTGGGTATTTTCAATTATATTATACAATAATAATACTGTTAATTCAACCCAACGGCGCTCCGCACGCGCCTCATGGTTTCACCGGCAACCGCGGCAGCTTTGGCAGTGCCGGCATCTAGAACGGCACGTACATCTGCATCCCGAAGAGTCCGGCGTCGTTCGCGCATAGGCATAAGAAAATCCATATAATCTTCAAGGAACCTCTTTTTAGCTTCGCCATAACTCAAACCGTTCTTATATTCCTCCGCAAGCACCCGGGCATTATCTTCGGAAAG
>JAAYXY010000107.1 GCA_012515645.1 Candidatus Peribacteria bacterium
GGATCCGCCAGTCGCACACAACGAAACAGTGCTCTTTATGGGAGAACAGGTAAGTGTGAGCAAAGCACCCGCGGTTCTTATGCCGGCACTATGGGCAACACAGGAAGATATCGGTTTTATGTGGGAACTGCCGCTGGAACCCGTGCTGCCATCGCTCATAAATATGAACGGGCAAATGATATACGGCGGCACCTATCCGGAAGCGCCACCCGAACCCGACGAACAAGAAGGCATTTGCAGTAACCCTCTGGGGGCACGAGGATTCCTGTGCCGCAGAGTGGAAGGCGACCGTTGCCCGTTCCCACAAACGCAAAAAGACGAAGAGGATAACGATGCAATATTCCCGAGAACATTCGAACTCATAAGCTGCGGGCATCCGGATCAAACCCTCACAATACGCGAGACGGCATCTGGACCGGATCTGTGCCGCATCGGCGCATGGCGCAACCCTATCGGGGACGACCCGGACACAGCGGCAGAGCAACGAAATCTGCAGCCGGATGAGTGCAGCAACTGCATCGTCGACCTGTTCTGTGATACCGGAAGCGCATGTCCCGGAGGAGAAACCTCCATGAAAGAACCCTCTGGCAGAATCCCCATTTGTATCAACTCGGAACGCGGACCGCCCATACCGGCGACATATGTCGTCATACACGAACTGGTGCATGCACAGCAGATTTGCAATCTGCCACCAGGAGTACCGCTTAGCCAAAATACGGCAAAAGAATGCTGCGCTCTGGAATACGAACCGTACCTGATCTCTTGCAAAGCTATGGCAGATGACGGCAATTTTGAGGGAATGAGTGTGAGTGTGGAAGAGTGCGCCCTGGCATTCTCTAACGTAGGTTGCAGCGGATTCGGAGAAAACGCCTGTTCAGTAGAACCGTTTGAGGAAAAAATTCTGATGGAACTTAATGAAATCGCCGTGCGCAACGCGGCAGAAGTACCGGCATCCTGCAATGAAGCTCTGGAAAACCCCGATCCACGCATCCGGTCGCTCAAAGAATCTCTCAAACTGAGCTGCCGACCCGGATGCGAAACATCGTACGATAATACAATCGGCAATAATCTCTGCTATATCGGACAATGCATTGAAGAATCCATCGAAGAACACCGCATCATCCCGGGACGCGTTCCTCTCACTTCCCAAGATACAGCCTTCCCATGGGACGCCTGTACGGGGGAAGATCCGCAAATCGCTTCACTTGTCACCGCGTCCATAGTATCCAGACCACGCTTGTTCTCGTATCGCATCCGCGAAGCCATGCAACATATGGAACAACGTGTATGCGAAGCAAACGGTTTTCCCCGCCTAAGCCCGACCATCCTGTGCAGATTCGATGCACGGCGCCGGTTAGATTTGCCAATAGACGGCATAGCGGAGACTGGCCAGAATATTGTGATGCAGGAACAGGAGCATGCACGTGCTAGCAGCAACGTAATCCAGAGCATGGGGAACATCGCAACACGCATAGGGGCGGCTATGGCAATCGAGACTCTACGCGGACCGCTCAATGACTTGAGCGGCATCATTGGGACAGCAAGAAAGCTTATAGAACAAATCGGGGAAACCCCGTTTACAAAAACCATGTGCCCACGATGGCATACGGATCCATACGACACATGTAATGCATTCCTGTGGACTGATCCGGCAATCCCGCCTGCCTAAAATTCCCATGCATGTACGCTTACTGCTCATCGGCACCGTGCTTCTGCTCCCCACGACAACACATGCCGCAGAATGCCCCGGTGATGCCGCAGCAGCATTCCTGGGCTTGCGCCCCGTCTCTGGGCATTATGTACAACGCATTCTTGATCGCACAGAGGCAGGTTTAAGCTACGCCAACCAGTCGCAAATGCAGCAACTATCACTGAAAACTCTTTTCTTCCCGTGGATCGATACCGTACTCACAGGGGCAACCCAACTCATAGATACCGAACTGCGTATCCGCCAGGCTTCGTTGAGTCTGACACAACACACGCCCTGCCTGTACGTAGACGTGCGCATTTTGCAGGCATACATGGAAAAAGTCCGCTGCGAGCTGAGTAATGAAACCATGCAATTCAGCGGAGGAACGGGCAGAGTAAACGCAGCGAAAATCCTGCGACTCGTATCGCTCCTGGGATGGATGCACGAACGTGAGCGCCAATTGCTGGGAGGAGCATTGGATCCGATGCAGGAAGATGAAAACTGGCACCAGAAACAGCTATTTGATAATCCAGAAAACATCTGGTGCGCGATCATGTACGCCAGCGAAGAGGAAAACAACACCTGTAAACCGATGTCGGAAGAAGAATGCTGGAGTAGTGGAGGAGACGCGAGTTTCGATTCCGAAGCACATTGTTGGGAAAGTCTCTATGGAGGAGTACCCGACGGGGTTGGCGATCCCGAACGCCTGTGCCCTTTTCATAGTAATTACCTGCCTGCCACGGTATACGGATACGGCTGCGACACAGAAACTTTACGCAGGTACTCGGGTATTGAGGCAATCCGCAAGGAATATGAAGGCATGCAAAAAGTGGAAGAAGCCCGCAGTAACATGCAGGCGGACGCACGGGAACTGGCAGAAATGCTGCAACAGATCGATACGATGCTCGGCAATGCGCCCGAATACCAAATAGATGCGGCTCCAGAACGCACACA
>JAAYXY010000108.1 GCA_012515645.1 Candidatus Peribacteria bacterium
CCTGTGGGGCGCGGATCACGACCGACCGATTCCCATGTACCTGTTGAAGTGATGCGATTCCATTCTCTGGTACACGTTGCGCAGAATCCTGCTTGCCGAAAATGGCAACGTGCAGCCGGTCAGCAAAAGGTTCGAAGATGCGAAACGGCACATCCATGCGTCAATGTGCTGGTGAAAGGTTATGCAATGTGCGCGGCAGGCAAGCGATAATGTCGTAGGCGGTGTAGGCGAATCCTTTTTCCTCCAGCAGCACATCGGCACAGCTTTTTATAACGTTGCTGGCGAGGATACATGCTGCCCGGGGTTCCATATGCTGTGAGATGAGTCCGGCAGTTAGTCCTGCCAAGATGTCCCCTGTGCCGCCGGTCGTTAAACCGGCGTTGCCTCCCGTGATGCGTTCAGGATCGGTATTGGGAGTGAGTACGGTGTCCTCTGTTCCTTTGAGCAGGAAGGTGACTCCGTACTCTCGTGCAGCATCCTGGACGCTTTCCGGCATAATGCCCATGCGTTCCAATTCGCCAAGGTGCGGCGTGAGTACCACGGTTTTGTCTCGCGTGAGCTGCAGGGTTTCCTGCTGGAGCGCCGCAGCGTCTAAGACGAGTGTGCAACTGGCGCTATCCACGATCTGCAGGAGTGCTTTCTTGCTTTCCGTGTTGTGGTGTTCAATACCCGGTCCCAGTACCGCACAATCCATGGTGGCGAGCAATTCCAAGATCGGTTCGATATCGGCGCTGCCGAGGCTTTCTCCTCTAAACGGATGCACTTGGAAATTAAGTGACGTCATCTTGGCGACTTCCTGGTGACATGCTGGGAGGAGCACATGCACCAAGTCTGCTCCGCTCCGTTCTGCTGCCAGTGCGCTCATGAGCGGAGCGCCGTGCATTGTGCGCGATCCTCCAATGACTGCGACTACACCATTATCGCCCTTATGGGAATTTTGCTTGCGTTCCATATGCCAATTCTACCAGATACTGCTATCATCATCCCGTGAACGACGAAGTCCAGGCGCAGAAGCCACGTACATATTCAGAAGACAGCGGATGCTAGAGCTCGTCGCGCTCATTGCAGGCATTCTGGTGCTGTCCGGTATTTTCTCATGTGCAGAAGCCGTACTCATCTCTATTACGAAGCCGGAAGTTGCTGCTTTTGTGCAGGAAGGCCGGAAGGGGGCGAACATGCTTGCGCATATCCACGGATCATTGGAACGGGCAGTCAATACCATCGTCGTGCTCAACAATGCCGTGAACATCGCCGGATCCATGCTCGTTGGCAGCGTCACCATTCGGCTCTATGGTGATGCGATACTGGCGGTTGTTACAACAGCTCTTACATTTGGGATCATCCTCTTTGCGGAAATTTTGCCCAAGAGCATTGGTATCCATTACAGCCAACGCCTCGCCATACCTGTTTCTCTTGCTGTGTCCTACCTTATGGTGCTCATGTTCCCGGTTATCTGGCTCCTGGAACAGTTCACCCGGCTTTTTAAGCGTGGAGAACGTAAGATCGGCACGGAGCAGCAAATCCGTTCCCTGGTAAATCTGGGGCGTCGTGCAGGACACATCGAAAGCGACGAAAGCCAGCTGGTGCACCGTGCGTTTATTCTTAACGACAAGACCGCGCAGGATATCATGACGCCGCTCAAAGATATTATCAGTGTGCATAAGAACGAGACAATCAGCCAAGCGGCCAAAAAGGTATTCCGCGAGAATCACTCGCGTTTCCCGGTATTCGGTAATGCCATTCACGACATCGAGGGTGTCGTCATGAGCTACGACATCCTGCAGTCTATGATCGAAGGCAAAGGCGATATGCATGTCGCAACCATTATCCAGCCGTGCCTCATCGTGGATGCATCGGAGAATGCCGACGCACTCCTCTGCCTCTTCCGGGACAAAAAAAGGCATCTGGCTGTGGTGCAGGACAATGGGCACACGATAGGAATCGTGACACTGGAAGATGTGCTGGAAGAGTTGGTGGGTGACATAGAAGATGAAATGGATGTGCGGGAGTAAAAGGGCGAAGTGCTCAGTGCCCGAATTCCCCGGTATGCTTATTTGCCAATTTGGTCTGCCAAATTTCATCCACCATTGCGCGCATGCGTCCTCGGAATATCTCGCCGCTGAATTGCTGCGCATGCGCTCGTATCTGTTCAGGATCAAAATGGAGTGTATCGAACCGCTGCAGGGCATTATGCAGGCTCCGGATGGTTTGTTGTGCAAAGAAGAGGCCGGTCACCCCGTCTAAAACCGTATCCAGCGCTCCCCCTTGCCCGTATGCGATCACGGGTGTGCCGCATGCTTGCGCTTCCAACGGTACCACACCGGCATCTTCGAATGGCGGAAAGAGTAGAGCCCGCGCCTGGGCATACAGGGCGGATAGCTGTTCTTCCGGCACGTACCCCAGCATGCGTACCGTCGGACCTGCCAGCGAACGCAGGCGCTGTTCATCCTGTCCCGTGCCGGCGATATCGAGCGGAAATCCGAATGCATTCGCCGCCTGAATGAGCAGGTCAAAGCGCTTGTACGGCACCAGGCGCCCCACGGCGAGGTACGATGTGCGTTTGCCGTGGTGCAGTGGTGCTTCGAAGAAATGGTCGTCCACAGGAGGGTGTATTACGGTGCTTTCCCGCGCGTATGTGCGTGCAATGCGTTCCTGTGTTGTAGAAGAATTGGCGATGAAAACATCCGTACGTTTGGCCGTTGTCATGTCCCATCGCCGCAGAGCAGTGAGGCGTCTGCGCACGGTTTTGCGAAGCAATGCCGGTACACGAAAGTCCTGCAGGTACTGTTCCTCCATTTCCCACGCGTAACGCATGGGTGTGTGGCAGTAGCATATGTGTATTGCCGTGCTGGGCGGTATGACACCTTTGGCTACGGCGTGTGACGAACTCAGAACAATATCGTAACCGCGCAGGTCGATGCGTTCGATAGCTCTGGGCATCCATGGCAGCAGTAGTTTGTGGTTGCCCAGGATGCGATACCAGCGTTGCAGAGCGCTCGCACGGATATCCGCGCGATCCAGCGGTCCCAGCTTTCCGTGTTGTGCGACTGTGGTGAAGAGCGGCGCATCCGGCCACAGCGAACACCACTGTGCAATAACGCGTTCAGCGCCAGCGTATGTCGGCAGCCAGTCGGCGATGAATGCCAGGCGCATAGGGGCACACTGTATTGTGTATGGAGTGTGGCGCAAACTCAATCATCGTCAGTGTACTCATTCCGTATTAGGATAGGTGATGTGCCACTCAAGTCTGCCCGGCGCTTGCCGCGCCGGTACAATCGGCCTGTTTCCAAGCAAATGCGCGCTCTCGTCGCACGGCGGCGCGGCAAGCACGCACAATTTAGGCGCCAGAAATTTCTGAGATGGTGGAGTCGCGTACGCAGTACTGCATCCTCCATGCGTGTCTATTTGCTGCGTTGGATGCTGGTTGGAATATGTGCTGCAGGTGTCGTGGTGTTCGCGTACTTACTCTTCTCGCCTGTTGTTCGGGTGCACGAAATCAGTGTTGTGCGCACGGATCCCCGCCTGGATATCGGGCAAGTGCAAACTGCTCTGGCGCCGCTCTTCGGTCGCCATCCGTTCTTCGTTTCCCGCCTGGAGGTATATCAGTTGCTCAAATCCCGGATGCCGGATATCACCTTGGTGCAAGTGGAAAAAGCATATCCGGATACGTTGCGCGTTACACCGCAGTTAGAACCTCTTGTTGCGCGCATTACCATTGTGAGTCCGGATGAGGAGCAACGTGAGCCAGTGACGGCATCGGGCGCATGGAGCAATTTCATGAGTGCGCAGGGTTGGTACGTGCAGACAGCAACACCGCAGGAAGCCAATGATCTACCCGAATTGCGCATCGTGGATTGGGGCGCGCGGCCCGTACCTGGCGACCATCTGTTACCGCCGCCATTCCTAGAGCGTATGCAGGCAACCGAACGCGCGTTGGAAACGCAGTTTGGACACACAACTGTGCTGCGCAGCGTGTACATGCGCGGTCAGGAATTCCATTTGCTTGTGCAGGAAGGCTCTTCTGAAAAGCGTATATCGCTCTGGTGCGATACGCGCACATCTGTGGAAGAACACATTTTACGTTACCGCCTCTTCCTGCAGACGATCGGGATAGAAGCAGTAGAGGAATACATTGATCTTCGGCTGGTGGATCGAGTGGTATACAAATGAAGAGGCTGTGGCGTTCACATATGTTCCGCAATGCGCATAGGCGTTTGTCATCCTGCTTCCCTTGACGGTTGAGGCCATCGCGCCCCATGAAAACACCCGGAGAGCTTCCCTGTAATTGCGCATAGCCGTATGCTATCCATGATGTACGCATCACTCCTTTCGGTCCTGCTGATCGGCATGGTACCCATCGGTGCCCGTGTCGGCATTCCCAATGGGATAGGGCAATTGGCTATCGCTCCGCCTTCGCCGCCCGTGGCGCTTGCAGGGAGGCTCTCTGCATCGGGAGTACTGTTGATGGACGCGCGCAGTGGACAGGTTGTGTACGAGCGCGATGGGCGGGTGCGCCGATCGATGGCGAGCATCACCAAACTCATGACAGCGTTGCTCATCGTGGAGAATCACGATATGGATGAAATCGTCGTTATTCCACAGGGGATAGAAGACATCGTAGGGAACAAAGTGCACCTGCCTTCCGGCGAGCGGTTTCGGGTTGGTGACTTGCTTTCCGCGCTTTTAATTTCCTCCGCAAACGATGCGGCAGTTGTACTGGCGGAATACCACAGTGGTTCTGTTCCAGCGTTCGTAGACGCCATGAATGCAAGGGCGACGCAGCTGGGCATGACAAACACGTCGTACGCGAATCCCGCAGGATTAGATAGTGTGGCGCAGTACTCCACGCCACGGGATACCGCGGTGCTCACATCGTTCATTCTGCGGCAGCCCGATATTGCCAAGCGAATGGGTCGCAGGTGGCAGCGAGTGTACAGCCTGGAGGGTACCGAATTGGCACTAAACCACACGCATGCGCTTCTCCATGCCGCATCATCACCCGTGGTTGCCGGAAAAACTGGTACCACAGATAATGCGGGCCAGTGTCTTGTATCTCTCATTGAGCAGAACGGTCGCCAGTACATTATTGTCCTGTTTCATTCCAGGGAGCGGTATGCAGATATGAAGGCGATTTTGGAAGCGATGCATGTTTCTGTCGTGTAACCTAGCCCCTCGTGAATTCTCCTCATGAGCCTATACACCATTGGCTGTCACTGCGCGTGCAGGCGCTGTGCTTCAGTGTTTTTGCTTTGAGCACGCTGATGCCTCCGTATGTGCCCAAAGCGGCGCTGGCACCGCCGGCAGAGAATGGTCCTTCTTCTCAGTTCCTCCTTGTAGAAGAAGGATTTCTGATGAAGTCATCGTCGCTCACGCAGCAGGGCGCGCGTCGTGCGTATGCCGAAGGTTCGTACCATACGGTAAAAGACGGTGAGAGTCTGGAACGGCTTGCTAATTTGTATGGCATTAGCAAAGAGACCATTGCCTGGGCCAACAATATTGGAGAAGGCCAATCCATTCATCCTGGCCAGGAGTTGCTCATCTTGCCTGTGGATGGCGTACTGCATACAGTCAAGCGCGGGCAGACGCTGTTGGGCATCGCGGAAATGTATAGCGTGCCCGTACAGCGTATTACCGACCAGAACAGAATTCAGGGAGGATTCATCATGGCGGGCCAGGAACTCATTGTTCCCGAAGGAGAGCCTATTGTGCAGTCACCGCCAACGCAGGTGGCGCAACAGCCGACACCACAACCACAGCCACAACCGCAACCATCACAGCAGGATACCTCG
>JAAYXY010000109.1 GCA_012515645.1 Candidatus Peribacteria bacterium
ATGCTCCGTCGGCATCCAGGATATTTAAGTAGCTCATCGGTTTACCATCGTTCTGTTGCACAATGGACCAACCGGCGGGGCATCCTGCCGCTTCGTAGAACATGCCCCATTGGTGGGGGTTTTCGCCATAGCGCAGGCGCATGCCGTTTGTGAGAAGGAAGCCGTTATGTTTTTTCTCAGAGAGCGTTGTAGCAATGAGGGCATCATACGCAGCTGTGTGCAGGAATGCTTTGGCGGCGAGTTCCGCGCGCAGTGCAGGCATGTCTTGTTCCTCAGCTTCCAGCGCATGCAGCACCCGATCGTAATCCTCGGGATCACATACCACGGTGACATTCGCATGGTTCTTGGCTGCGCTGCGCAGGAGCGTAGGACCTCCAATGTCGATCTGTTCAATAAGTTCGTTGCCCGTCTTGCCGTCCTGTACGGCATGAGCGAACGGATACAAGTTCACGCAGACGACATCAATAGATTCAATGCCGAGTTTTGCAGCTTGTTTGCGATCCCCCGCATTGTTTCGGCGGTAAAGAATTCCGCCGGCAATCGACGGATGCAGCGTTTTGACACGACCGCCAAAACACTCCGGAAACCGTGTTATATCCTCTACGGCAGTAACAGAAATGCCAGCCTCTTCCAGTGTTTTTTTTGTGCCGCCCGTGGAAATAATATGAAAACCTGCTGCCTTCAATCCCTGGGCGAATGCAACGATTCCCGATTTGTCCGATACAGAGAGGAGAGCGTGCTTTGACATTGTGAAGGAAAGGGCAGCGAGAGCCAGTGTACACTACGCGATTGCGGAAAACACAGACATTTGCTATAATACAATCAACAATACACACATCCTATGCCGATCAGTAGTAAGCCAAAAACAAAGAAAAACCGTCGTATTCTGGTAGTGGAGGACGAACGTCCGCTGGCACATGCGCTCAAGCTCAAGCTTAGTAATCATGGCCTGGATGTCACCATCGCATCTGATGGGAACGAGGGGCTTAAGGCAGCTTTGAGTGGTGGTTACGATCTGATTCTCCTCGATCTGATTCTCCCGGGGATCGATGGATTTGCGATCCTGGAACAGATCCATAGCAAAAAATCCAAAACGCCCATTGTGGTCCTCTCCAATTTAGGGCAACCCGAAGACCAGCAGCGTGCCAAGGAACTGGGAGCGGTGCAGTACTGCGTTAAAGCGAATACACCACTTTCCGTTATTATCGATCTTATACTTTCTATCCTGCGATAACATGCCGTTTGAAGATGACCAGTTGTTCAAAATCCTCCTCAAGCTCAACTATCTCTCCGAGGAGGACGCGCACAAAGCCGAGAAGGAGGTAAAGGAACGTGGTATATCGGCAAAACAGGCGCTGATGGACATGGATTTGCTCACAGACGAACTCTACGAGAGTGCTATAGCCGAGCATTTCCAATATGACTACTTTGATGCGCAAAAGACGGAGGTTTCTGCAGATACCATCGGCATGCTTCCGGAGGCTGTGGCGCGGGCTTACCACTGCATTGCGGTGGAACGGCCAGCGAAGTCGCAGGTGACAATCGCGACATCCGATCCCGGCAAAGAGGGGCTGGAGGATGCTGTGCGCGACAACTTAGACCAAGAGGAGGTCATCTTGCCGGACAACAAGAAAGACGACAAAAAGAAGAAAAACAAGCGAAAGGATCGCGTGCGGTACACCGGCAAGATCACATGGGTATACGCAAGTCAGTCGGTGATAGAAAACATGATGGCTTATTACCGCAAGCCTTTGGAGACGCGATTCCAGCAAATTATTGATGAACAAAAGAAAGTTGCGCCGGAAATTCTGCAAGAGATTTTCAACGATGCCATCCAACTCAATGCGTCCGATATACACTTCGAGCCGATAGAGCAAGACGTCGTCGTACGTTTCCGCGTAGACGGCGTTCTGCATGAAGCCGGACGCATTCCAAAAGAGTTTTATGAAGGGGTGCTCAACCGCATCAAAATAGCAGGCAATATGCACATTGATGAGCACCTTGCCGCGCAGGATGGGGCTATTCGCTACAAGGCGCCATCCGGTATGAAGGTGGACATGCGTGTATCAGTGATTCCCGTCGTAGACGGGGAAAAGGTCGCACTTCGTCTGCTTTCCGAGTACGTGCACAAGCTGAGCCTGGGTTCCCTGGGTTTTACAGATGCCAATAGGCTGAAGATGGAACAAGCGGCACGCAAACCCTTTGGGATGATCCTGGTCACGGGTCCTACGGGTTCGGGTAAATCTACAACGCTGTATACGCTCCTGAAAATGCGCAACACACCCGATGTAAACATATCGACAGTCGAAGATCCTGTGGAATACAAGATCCAGGGTGTTAATCATATTCAGAAGAATGATGAAACAGGTTTGACGTTTGCCAACGGGTTGCGCGCACTCATGCGCCAAGACCCCGATATTCTTCTTGTTGGAGAAATCCGTGATGGCGAAACAGCGGACATCGCGGTGAACGCCGCTCTTACTGGGCACTTGCTCTTTTCTACTCTGCATGCCAATACGGCGGCCACGGGCATACCGCGGCTCCTGGAAATGGGCGTCGAACCTTTTTTGCTCGCATCTACACTGGAAGTCATTGTTGGTCAGCGCCTGTTGCGGCGCATCTGTCCAAAGTGCCGATACAGCTATTCGCTTTCCAGTGCGGAATTGCAGAAGTTGTATCCTGCTGCGAAGCAGTACTTCACCGGCTCAAAGAAGCATCGGTTG
>JAAYXY010000110.1 GCA_012515645.1 Candidatus Peribacteria bacterium
CGGCATCCCACCGGATGATCTTTAGCAAGGCAAGGCTCCTGTAAACATTCTGCGCACTTTTTCCATTGCTCGTTCCTGCAATTGGCGGACACGTTCGCGACTAATGCCCATGTCTTCCGCAAGTTCCCCGCGCGTTTCCTGTCGGGACGTAAATCCGAAGAGCCGATGGATGATTTCACGTTCACGTTCCGGAAGAGCTGCAACTGCTTTCCTCACCATTGTGTTTTCCTCTTTGCGTATGAGTTTGTTTTGCGGACACTCATCGTGCGCATCCTCCTGGTTCAGGGTTGTCTGACCTGATCTGTGCCCTAGGCGTGTTGCACGGATTTTCACGGCATGCATGCGGGAATAGCCTATGCTGGCACACACATCTTCTTCGGTATAGGCGGTATTGCCTTGGCACAAGTGTTTTTCTGCTTCATTCCATTTCTGCGTCACCTGTTTTGCATACAACGGTGAGATGTTCTGTTGCTTATACCTGCGCTCATTGGCTTTGCGCATGCCCATGCGAATCCATGGGACTATATAGGTACTGAATCTGTAGCGTGCGTTGAAACGTTGTTCGTGTAATTCTTCGAGCATTGCTACGTTTCCTTCCTGGATCAGGTCATCTGTGTCCATGTGTGCGAATGGACTCTCTTCCGCTATGCGCGTCACGAGGAATACGTTGCGTCTTGCGAATTCCTGTACCGCTGCGGGATCTCCGCTCTTGAGCTTTTCCGCCCATTCCTGTTCGTCTGCATGGGACATGAAGGGAACCTGTTCTTGGATATAGGAGGATGTAGGTCTCCGTTCGCGATTCTGTGGCATATGGTGTTCCATGGACGGGCTTCTATATCTCATGGGCACTCTCCAATCAAGACTCAAGCTGATTTTTTCTTCGCCGTCATGGTCTGCTTTCGGCACCCAACGCTTCACGTGGCTACATTTTTTCCCTATAGAGCTCGATTGCTGCATCGATGATTTCTTCGCGTTGCATGTTTGGGAATTGCGGCTCGGCGTAATAGCGCGGGTTGTATCCTTCCAGGTGCTGTCGAAGATGTGGCGTGCTCGCAAGAAAATCTCGCAGGTCCCAACCGAAGCGCCGAATCAAAAAGGCTATTCTCTCTGCATCTGCGGGGAGAAAGTTACGAAGCTCTTCGGGGATATCTGGTGTTTCCACCATCATTTGACCGTGACGGACTTCGCCAGATTCCTCGGCATGTCCGGATCTTTGCCCCGTGTCACCGCCAGGTAGTACGCCAGAATCTGCACCGGAATGATATTGACGATCGGTTGAGCGGGGCCGGCTTCCGGCACCTTGAGCCACTCGTCAAACACGCTGTGTTCCTGCGGTGCAATGCCAATGATCCTGCCGCCCCGCGCCTTGAGTTCGATGGCATTGCTGAGCATGTCTGCCGTCACCTCATCGTTGCCGAGCAGCGCGATGCATGGCGTGCCGTCTTCAATGAGAGCGATTGGTCCGTGTTTGAGTTCCCCGCCGGCGAATCCTTCGGCATGAATGTAACTCACCTCCTGGATCTTGATTGCACTCTCCAATGCCATGGGGTAGTTCCAGCTCTTGCCAATGATGTAGAGGTTCTCGTTTTGGTTGATGCGTTTGGCCAATGCTTCGATGCGTTTGATGTATCGCGGGTTTAACATGTCGTTGATTGCTGCTCCGGTTTCCAGGAGTTTCGTCTTTCCGTCCTGCAGTTTTCCGGTCAGAGCATACGCAATCAGCATGAGCACTGCCATTTGCCCCGTGAGCGCTTTCGTAGAGGCAACTGCGCGTTCCGGTCCGGCGTTGATGAGCAGGGTGAAATCTGCCTCACGGCTGATCGTCGATCCCTGTACGTTCGTGATGGCCAGCACATTGGATCCTTTGGATTTTGCGATGTGCATGGCTTCCAGCACGTCCGCCGTTTCGCCGCTCTGGCTGACCACGATGAGTAGGCTCTCGGGTTCTAAA
Source organism: Candidatus Peribacteria bacterium (assembly GCA_012515645.1). Taxonomy (GTDB): domain Bacteria; phylum Patescibacteriota; class Gracilibacteria; order Peribacterales; family Peribacteraceae; genus JAAYXY01. The sequence goes on from JAAYXY010000110.1 coordinate 1,952, forward strand.
AAGTGGTGGTACAGTTTAAATTCGCTCGCAGGTGCAAAGTTGACATGGTGTTTTGCAATGACGGAGAAGAAATATTCCGCTGCCATGCACGCTTTGCCCGCGGTGCCGCAGCCGACGAGGAACGTGCCTTTGGCATTGCGAATCGCATCCGCCAGGATGCGGATCTGTTGCTCATCTTGGTTGACTGCGCGCACGATACTCTCTTTCTGCTCCATGATCTCTTTGAGCATGTAGTGTTCATATTCCCCTTTCTGTGCTTCTTCCGGTGACCATGTAATGGGGATTTCCCTTTTGGGGTGTTCCTCGCCCGTCACAATATCCGTAAAGAGGATGCTCTTGCCATCGGTCACGAGCATTTCGCCGTCGTCCAAGTACTGGACCGTGTGGGTTTGTTCCAGGAATGCAGGAATATCGGATGCGATGCAGTATCCTCCATCGTTCATGACGCCGATGATGAGCGGAGAACCTGTCCGTGCCGCTACCAACGTGCTCGAATCCGCGTGCAGTGCGAGTAGGCCGTAGCGCCCCTGGAAGTGCCGGCACGCCGCACGTACGGCGCCTGCGAAATCCGCAGTACGCCTGTATTCCTCTTCTATGAGGTGCGGGATGATTTCGGTATCCGTCTCCGACTGGAATGCATGCCCTCTGGTTTCCAGCTCCGCGCGCAGTTCCTGATAATTTTCGATAATACCGTTATGCACCACGGCAATCGTGCCGTCTCCGCTTATGTGCGGATGCGCGTTGCGAGCGGATACGTTGCCGTGGGTTGCCCACCGCGTGTGCGCGATCGCCATGGAACATGGTTCGGCGAATGCACTGCTGTCGACTCCGCTGATCTTGCCAGCATCTTTGTGCACGATAATGGCGCCGTTGCGTTTACAGGCGATACCCCAGCTGTCGTAGCCGCGGTACTCGAGATTCTTGAGCCCCTCAATGACAAGGGGCCCGGCGTCCGTACGCCCGCCGATGTATCCAAAGATTCCACACATCGCTTCCGGACCAAAAAAAGAAGAATAGCGGTATTTTACGGGAATTTGGCTACTGGTCAATGATTCTCTGCTGTACCTGCTCCATATATTTCCCCGCAAACTATTTGCCATCTGCCTTCCTCTCCCTTACCCTCTGCGCGACCTATGCCTATCCTCAAATCCGCTGCAAAGCGCATGAAGCAGAACGCCGTCCGGCGCCAGCGCCGCCTGCCGTTCAAGACACACATGAAAACCATGGTGCGCGCTGTGCGTGACCTCGCAAAGGAGGGGAAACATGCCGAAGCACAGAAAATGCTGCCCCAAGCATATAAATCCATCGACACCGCAGCCAAAAAGCACATTATCCACCCTAACACGGCTGGGAGAAAGAAAGCTCTTGTCGCCCGACTCGCCCAACCGGCGAAGTAACCGTACACTGTGCGCGTGCGTCATACTCTGGCTCTCGATATTGGCGGCCGCCGCACGGGTGTCGCATATGTGGACACCCGGACAGGTGTGCCTGTTCCTCTGGCGCCGGTGCATCACCGGACAATTGACGAGCTCTCTGCACACATCCTGCCACTCCTTCATGATCGTGCCATTGCCGATCTCGTTATTGGTTTGCCGCTGCTCCCTTCGGGCGCGGAGGGTGCGCAGGCCAAAACCGTGAGGGAAACTGTCCGGTGCTTGCAGCTCCCCCGCAGTATTGCTGTTCACTTTCTCGATGAACGTTACACGACACCTCGCCATGACAGCCGTGATCCCGATGGTGCCGCTGCCTGCTCTCTCTTGCAGGCGTATATGGATTTACAACGCTTTGGAAAGCGAACGATTGAATAATTGACAAAGATACAAAATACGTTAAATTATATACCTTTTATGTTGCGATCAACTTTCTCTTTATTGGCACGAGTAGCACGCAATAAGTTCTTGTGTACGTCTAGTCAAACCGTTCCTCTATCTTTTACCTCTGTCAACATTCTGGTATAACGAAGGTTGTTCTTACCCCCCGGGCTCAATGGCTGACATGACAGCAACACCGATGGCTCCTGCAACGCAACAGCGAAATGGTACGGCGGTAGCTCCACAACTTACCGTGCATCTTCAGGAGCTTCTCTCTAACCTCTTTCTCGTACTCACCGAAAAGGAATCGACAGTCATTAAGCGCCGTTTTGCTCTGCAGGGCAGCCAGAAGCAGACCCTGGAGAAGATTGGAAAACACTTTAATGTCACGCGTGAACGCATACGTCAGATCGAGAGCATTGCTCTCGGTAAGCTGCGTCGCACGGTGCGTACCACACGCTTGGAGGATGTGAACGAGCTTGCCAAAAATATTCTGCGCCTGCATGGCGGTCTTATGCGTGAGGACAGCCTCATTTCCCGTGTATTGCAGCATATCCAGGGCAGTTCCGATTTGGATGGTGCCGTCCTGCGTCTCTCGTTTTCCATTGATAGAGAGATGGTGGCCGGCAAGCGCACCAATACGTACGCTTTGTTCTGGCGCTTAGATTCCCTCTCCATGGATGACGTGACTGTCATCATGAATAACATTGTCAAGATTTTAAAAAAGCGCAAGTCCTGCATGGGTACCGATGAGGTCGTTTCGGCCATCCAATCCCTTAATCTCTTTGAAGGGCGAGTTCCTGGTGCCGAGCTCATTACGAGCTGCTTGACGATTGATGATCGTCTGCGTGAAATCCCCGAAGGCTGGGGGCTTTCGGAGTGGCGGTTCGTTCGGCCGCGCAGTATCCGCGACAAAGTGGAAATTATTCTCAAGAAAGTCGGTGAGCCGTTGCACTTTATGGAAATCGCCAATCGCATTCGCGAGTCACAGTTCGACCACAAGAATGTCACGGTACAAGCTGTGCACAATGAGCTGATTCGTTATCCGGAGTTCGTCCTTGTCGGGCGCGGTTTGTACGCTCTTCGCGACTGGGGGTATGAATCGGGAACAGTTGCCGATGTCATTGAACGCATTCTGCAGGAGAAAGGACCACTTTCGAAGAAAGACATCATTGCCGAAGTTGCCAAGCAGCGCACGGTTAAGGTTGGAACCATCTCCCTCAATTTGCAGAAGATGCCGTACTTCAAGCGCGTTGGTCGCGCCGTGTACGCCTTTGATTCTTCTGCAAAATAATGCTGTACGGCAGTGTTCGCATACGCACTGCACAGTGCGTCCTGGCTGTTTTTGCGCTCCTGCCGCTCGCGGGGTGCTGGTTTGATGAAGAGGAGCTCCCGCCCCTTCCTACTGATGTGCAGGTGTTCACCGGTACTCTGTTGCGTGTGGAACTTTCGCTCCTACGCCGCGGGACGCATGTGTTGCACATTGACGGTGTTGATACATATTTCGTGGAGAGCGCCCAGGTGCCGCTTTCGCGTTACGAGAACAAAACTGTTGTGCTCGAAGGCATGCTCTCTTACAACGTCGATCCCAGTTTCCTGCCTGTACTCGATGTACAATCTTTAGTGCGGGTTCTCGATGAAGATATGCGGCAATGGCCTCTCCGTTCTCTGGGTGTGACCATATCACTTCCCGATTCATGGGAGGGTGTGCTTCTACATGACCGCGCGTTCTTCCATCCGGCTGCAACGAGCGGCGCAGTGATTACCGTCGCTCTGCAACGCGATCCCCCAGTGGAAGCAGGACAGGGTATCCCTATGGTTATTGGTGGTTCCAAGCGTGCACTGCGCATTGACATGCAGGATGGGGCACAAATCGTATTCTTTGCGCACAGAGACGCGTCACTTGTCTTCCAATTCTCTCCGTTGCAGCCTCAGGACGATAGTGTCTCTGCTGCCTGGATGGCTCTGTTACGTTCTGTGCAGTTCCATACTGCCGATGTAACATTGCCGTCCACCGGATCTGATGGTGCACCTCCCGGTACACCTTGTGGGGGGTCTGCGGGTATTCTGTGTCCCGAAGGTTATTTCTGCGAGATCTACGATCTGCAGGAGAATGTTGGAACCTGCTCCCCGCTTTCTTCCTTGTTTGAAGACGTGTCGCAGTAGCAGTATGTTTCTTGATAGGTGTACGTAAATACACCATGTTTTTCTGTCGTTGCAACACCACCTGTTTGCAATGGAGCGTATGCATGCCCATGATGGGTGTACGAACATTCACCTGTACACTCTTCCCCCCTTCTCTATCATGGCCTCCTCTACAGTTACTTCTTCCAAACGTACTATGCAAGTACAGCAGAACCGGAAACAGCACGATGAACAGCAAGCGGCGATCGATGCGACTCTTGAGCAAATTACCAAGCAGTACGGTGAAGGAGCAATCATGCGCATGAATGAAAAGCATCACGCCAACGTGCAGACCGCGTCCAGCGGTTCATTGGCATTGGACATTGCTCTGGGCGGCGGCATTCCGCTCGGTCGTGTGATTGAAATCTTTGGACCGGAGTCCTCCGGCAAAACGACAATTGCGCTCCATGCCATTGCCGAAGTACAACGTGGTCACGGTCGAGCTGCGTTCATTGATGCGGAACATGCACTGGATGTGACATATGCTGCAAAGATCGGCGTGAATATTGATGACCTGCTGGTTTCGCAGCCCGATAATGGCGAACAGGCACTTGAAATTACAGAAAAACTCGTACGGAGCGGTGCGATTAATATTGTTGTCGTGGATTCTGTTGCTGCTTTGACGCCGCGTGCGGAAATCGAAGGCATGATGGGCGATAACCATATGGGGCTGCAGGCGCGCTTGATGAGTCAGGCACTGCGCAAACTCACGTCCATTGTGAGTAAGACCCACTGTTCTGTTATCTTCATTAATCAGTTGCGCATGAAGATTGGTGTGATGTTCGGCAATCCCGAAACGACCACGGGCGGCAATGCACTCAAGTTCTACTCTTCTGTGCGCATGGATGTGCGTCGCATCGATAAAATTCTCGAGAAGAATGCCGATGGCCAAGAGATCGTCGGGAACAGGACGCGTGTCAAAATTGTGAAGAACAAGATTGCTCCTCCGTTCCGCCAGGCGGAATTCGACATTCTGTACGCTCGCGGTATCAGTAAGGAAGGAGATCTTTTGGATCTTGGTGTCAAGTACCGTGTCCTGGAGAAATCGGGAGCATATCTGCGTCATGGTGATGCGACACTTGGACAGGGGCGTGAGCAGGCACGCATGTTCCTCAAGGACAATCCTAAAATGGCTCAGCAGATCGAAAAGGAGATTCGGGCAGCTATAGCTGCAGCATGAGTTTTCCACAGTACTTCCACAGTACTTCCACGTGCAATAGTTGCCAGTGCAGATGTGGGGATGCTTCGCAAGGCTCGCGCATTGCCGCATCCCTTCTCTGCCGTACAATGCCCTCCTTCCATGCAGCAGAAGACACTCTCTCGGACGGCAACGAGCACGTTAGTCCAGCCTCATTCCACTGAGGCGGAACGCACGGTGCTCGGTGCACTTTTGCTGGATCCAGATGCCATTATCACTGTGGGCGATTTTCTGAAGCCGGAGGACTTCTACGATCCCGTGCACCGTGAGGTCTATCAAGCAATTATTCATTTGCACCAGGGGCATGAACCGGTGGACTTCATAACAGTGTGTTCCAAGCTGGAGCAGAATGCTGTGATCCAGAATGTCGGCGGCAGCGCGTTTTTGGCGGATATCGCTGCAGCTGTTCCGA
>JAAYXY010000111.1 GCA_012515645.1 Candidatus Peribacteria bacterium
CGGCTACCAGATTCGTGGCTCCTGCCTCGATACATAGGGGCGCCGTCCGGTCATCAATCCCGCCATCCATCTGAATCATGAGATCCGGCCTCTGTGCATGTGCCTCCACGACCTTCCTCAGGACATCCGGGAGAAATGCCTGACCGCCGAAACCCGGATGCACCGACATCACAAGCAACAGATCAATATCACCCAAAATGTCGCCCACTGCGCTCAAAGGCGTTTCCGGATTTATGGCGATTCCCGCCGTTGCTCCGGATGTTCGGATACAGGTAATGAGCGCCTGCTGCGCTGAAACATCCGGTACGGCTTCCACATGGAATGTGATGTGCATCGCACCCGCGTCGATAAATTCTCCAACACGATCCTCCGGATTACTCACCATGAGATGCACATCCAACAGCAGGTCCGTCTGTATAGAGCGGAGTACTGGAGCGCCAAAACTCAGATTTTGCACGAAGTGCCCATCCATGATATCTGCCTGTAACCAATCGGCATACTGTTCAATGCTGGCGACTTCTGCCTGCAGCGCACCGAAATCCGCCGAGAGAATGGAGGGGGTGATAATGACCTTGGACGCCATGCGAGCATGCTATCGCAAGACCGATGGGGTGAACAGGAGTTCTTCCATGTCCCTCTCTTCTTACTTTGTCTCCAGATCTTCCACCCTCTGCACATGCCTTCCTCCCTCAAAATCCGTTGCGAGAAAAATATCGACAAACCGCTTTGCATCCTCAGGATCTGTCAAACGACCACCCAGGCTCATCACATTCGCATCATTATGCGCTCTGGCTAAACGTGCTGTTTCGTCGCTGTACACCACAGCACACCGAATACCAGCTACTTTGTTCGCCGCCATGGCTTCGCCATTGCCGCTCCCGCCAAGGACAATACCTGTACACCCCTGTTCCAGTACTGCCGCACACCCCCTCCGGATAATGGCAGGATAATCTACCGATTCTTCACTGAATGTACCGATATCGATCACATCCATACCTTTGTGAACCAGATATTCTTTGAGGATTTCTTTGAGAGGAAATCCTGCATGATCCGCCGCCAAGACGATACGCTCCGTTCGCATGCTCCCATGGTAGCTGCAGATCGCGTCCAGGCAAACGGCTTGCCTGGCGACCTGATGGCAGTACACTTGCCCTCATGTTCAGCAATATCATGAATCTGGGCTTTACGCGGAGTCCGCTACAGGCAATCGGTTTTTATATAACGTACTTCTGTATCTTCCTGTTGCTCGCAGCCATTGTGGGGGCTATGTCCGTATTCACCGCTGATGCCGAGGCGCTGCCTCAGCTCGCAGCGCAACTTGGTATTGTGACCGTGACCGTTGCAACCTTGATACTGGGCAGCGCCATAGCATACCAAAAGCATCTGCTCGGCAGCATTCCCGTCATTCTTCTGATACTGGGCTCTGGCGCATTAGCACTGTTTGGTGGCACTATCTTTGGACTAGTACCCATTGCCTTTCTTACGATGCGCATGCCAGGTACCTCTCCTATCGCCGTACAGGATACTAAGAAGTGCTGCCGCGCGCGCGCCTGATCTGCTACAGTGCATCCATGGCAGAACGAAGACCATTGATCGCTGCAAACTGGAAAATGCACCCCATCCCCGACGGCGCATTGGATGTAGATTCCGCGTACCGCACGCGCAGCGACATCGATGTGCTGGTTTTCCCTACGGCGCTGGAGCTGCACCAGTGTATCGACGCCAAACTCATGGTAGGCGCTCAGTACGGGCATTGGGAACCTTCTGGAGCGCATACAGGCGACATCAGCATGCCCATGCTGGCACAGATCGGATGCCGTAGCGTCCTCTGCGGTCATTCCGAGAGGCGGCAGGGGCATGGCGAAACGAACGCAATCGTCATCCAGCAAGTCATCGCTGCTCTGGAAGCCGGTTTGCACCCCATTCTCTGTATTGGCGAAACCCAGAAAGAGCGCGAAGCGGGTAAAGCGCAAACGGTGGTGCAAGAGCAAATTGCCGGAGCACCATTGGAACAAGAACTCACCATCGCTTATGAGCCGGTATGGGCGATTGGCAGCGGCAAGAGCGCTACACCAGCCGATGCGCAGCAAATGCATGCCTATATCCGTTCGCTCCTGCCAGTGCACGTGCGTGAGCAGATCCGGATTCTCTACGGCGGCTCTGTGCAACCGGCGAATGCCTCGTCCCTTCTGGAACAACCGGATATCGATGGCGCACTCGTTGGAGGCGCTGCCCTGGATCCTGCACAGTTCCAGGCAATAGTGTATGCTGCGGTTTCTCCCCCTTCACCACATGACTGACACATTCTTCTTCTTCATTCTCCCGGCGGCACTGGTGTTGCTCACGTTGCTCATCAGGCAAATTAACCAATATGAAAGGGGCATCGTGCTTTTCATGGGCAAATACCAGACAACATGGTCTCCCGGATGGAAGATTTTCATTCCGGTATTCCAGAAACTGCTCAAGGTGGATATTCGCGTGAAAGCAGTGGATGTGCCGGATCAGGAGGCTATTACCAAAGATAACATTCCCATACGCATCAACGCCGTCATTTACTATCGCGTTATCTCCCCAGAGAAAGCGATGCTGGAAGTGGAGGATTTCTTCTATGCGGTAAGTCAACTTGCACAAACCACGATGCGCAATGCTGTAGGCGAGGTGACGCTGGATGAACTCCTCGCGAAGAAAAGGGAAATTAGTGCGAACATTAAAAAGACTGTCGATACTGCATCCGACCCGTGGGGCATTGACGTTCAGAGTGTGGAACTCAAAGACATTGTCCTCCCGGATAGCCTCAAGCGCACCATCGCCAAAGTCGCGGAGGCTGAACGCGAAAAGCAGGCAGTCATCATTAATTCCCTGGGTGAAGTGGCTGCAGCCGACAATATGGCCAAAGCCGCCAAGACGCTTTCTTCGCAGACAGGCGCCTTGCATTTGCGCACACTGCAAAGCATCAATGATTTAAGCTCCGACCAGAGCAACACCACCATCTGGATGATGCCCATAGAAGCACTGGAGGCTCTAAAAGGTTTCGCAGAGAAGCGATAGTTACTGCAGGACTGTGAATGCCGGTTTTCCGTTCTTTGGATTCATACGTATGTTGTAGAGCAGAAGTTCGCCTATGAAACCGATGGATGCAATCTGGATACCAATGACCATGGAAATCAGAGAGAAAAGCAGAAGGGGACGGCCTCCAATGCCGACACCGTTCCACCAGATCACCATGAGATACGCAAAATTTATGAATCCCAGGACGAAGAGTATCCCCCCCAGCATGCCGAAAAAGTGCAACGGCCGATTGCCGTACCGCGTGAGGAAGAACACGGTGCACAGGTCAAACATGCCTCGAATGCGATGTTCCAGGCTGAATTTGGATGTTCCGGCAGTGCGTTTACGGTGATGGACCGGCACTTCTTGCACCTTGAATCCTTCTATATGCAGCAAATGCGGTATGAACCGAAAGAGACTGCCGTGAAACGGAATATGTTCTATAACAGTGCGCTTGTACGCCTTGAAGCCGCTGTTCATATCATGGAATCGCTGTCGTAACACAATATTGGCAAGCAGATTGATGAGGTATGAGGGATAAATTTTCCCGATGCTATCCTGCCTCTCTTTGCGCCATCCAACTGCTACATCTGCCCCTTCTGCAACAGCATGGAACAGTGCGGGAATCCCCGAAGGATCATCCTGTAAGTCGCCGTCCATGGTAATGATGATGTCCCCCTGTGCAATAGAGAACCCCGCTTCCAAGGCACCCGCTTTGCGGGTGTTGTGCCGCAAGTGGATGCCACGGACACGCGGATCTCCCCGCACGAGCGCATGAATACGCTCTGCGGTGCTATCCGTACTTCCATCATCTGCAAGAATGATTTCGAAGGGGATGCCCATCCCCTCAACGATGGCGACGGTTTCCTTCCACAATTGGGTAATATTCTCCTCCTCATTCAGGAGAGGAATGATAATGGAAACGTGTGGAGCATTCATCAGCCATACTGTAGCGCTGCAATGAAAGGATCGGAAGTATTCAGCACAACACCCATTGCCCGCCCCCGGCGTTACGCGCGGCGCCGCGTAATTCCAAGATCGTGAGCGTCGCATTCACGATACTGGCATCAATACAGGTACGTTCCACCAGATCACTCACCTGTTGCGGCATGCCGCTCAGGCACTGCAAAACAGTCGCTTCCTGTTCGTTCTGTGCACTGTAGCGCGGCCCCGGCGCCAATGTTGGCGACAACATACCAAGCGTTTGGAATATGGCATCCGCCGACATGGCGATCTGTGCATGCCCGCGCGCAATGAGTGCATGGCATCCTGCATAGTGCACATCAAATATCTGTCCCGGTACCGCAAATACTTCCCGGCCGTAGTCCAGGGCAAGCGCCGCTGTCGTCAGGGCTCCGCTCCCCTGCCCCGCCTCCAGTACAACTGTTCCCACACTTAGACCTGCGATAATTCTGTTTCGCGCAGGGAACGTGTATTTATCCGGTGGCATATCCAAAGGAAACTCGGAAACCAGTGCACCACCCTGCTGCACAATCTGCGCCGCAAGCTGGGCATTGCGCACAGGATGCACACTGCCTAACCCATGCCCGAGCACGGCAACCGTTTTACCCCCTGCGCTGAGTGTTTCCCTTGCAACTTGGGCATCAATGCCGATAGCAAGCCCGCTGACTGTCACCAGTCCTGCGCCCGCACAGGCAGGTACGAATTCCTGCACGACACGCCTGCCGTAGTGCGACATATTCCTCGTACCAACCATCCCAAGAGATTTCTGCTGGAGAATTTGCACAGAGCCCTTTATAGAGAGGAATACTGGAGGATCGGGCAACGTATGCAACTGCTGCGGATACGCCGTATCTTCTATGGAAACGAATGTAATGCCGCACCGATCGAGCTCCGCAGCGTATGCCGCGGCATCAAAAGATTGCAGACGCCTGAGTACCTGTTCTACTGTTTCCTTCCTGCAACCGATTTCATGCAACAGGCGGGCATCAAGCGCATGCAGCGCATCGCGCAATGTAGCAAACCGCTGTGCCAGAGCGTCATAGCGTTTTTTCGTGAGGACATTCAACCATGACCATGTAAGAGCTGTTTTGCTATCCATAGGAATTCTCCCCTACTCTGCACAATAGAAAGCATGTGGAGGATATACAGTGCTGGAAAACGTGAATACTGCAGTTGAGGATAGGCTGCCATAACGGGAAACATGCGTTCTTTGTGCAAGAAGAACGCTGGACATTTTTTTGCGTTTTGACCCCAAATCTTTGTACTCTACTCGCTGGTACGCCACCTTAGCTCAGTTGGTAGAGCAACGTCCAGCACCTTCGTAATCGCCGGGATAGCTCAGTTGGTAGAGCAACGCACTCGTAACGCGTAGGTCGTGGGTTCGACTCCCATTCCCGGCTCCAGAATCGATACGAACAGAAGGTGCTGGATAACGCGTAGGTCCGGGGTTCGACTCCCCGAGGTGGCTCCAGACCCTTTCTTCTGGAAGGGTTTTTTGGTATAATGATTGGATTTCTCCGAATACCAAAACACACCATGACCCTCGACGCCTGCATTGCACATGCGATCCACAGCGATCTGGATATCCTGGAAGTCCTGCCGGAAGTCCATGAGCTGGCCGTTGAAGAACTGGAACCGTATATCGAACGATACGTTACAGAAATCCACCAACGGATTTACTCTACCATCCTGGAAAGCGGCGAGATGTTCATTCGATCCCATGATTCTGCAGGATTATGTGCAACACTCATGAAAGCCGGTATCAGCCTCCCACCCAAAATCCTGCTCAAAATGTGCCAGACGATCATGCAGCTCAGTGAACTGGAAGCCCGTTTTATCCTGGATACGAACGACGGCAAAGCGCTGTACTACCTCAAAATGGACATTGCAGTAGCTTCATAAAGCTATGCTGCTTTAACGTTTGCTGAACTGTGGCGCACGACGAGCACGCTTGAGTCCTGGTTTCTTGCGTTCTTTGATTCGCGCATCGCGACGCAGGAATCCTTCGCGTTTCAGTGAAGGGCGCAGTTCAGGATCCACGAGAAGGAGCGCTCTGCTGATACCCAATCGGATCGCATCAGACTGCGCTGTTTTGCCTCCACCGACTGCCACAACATCTATATCGAATTCCTTCTTTTTGTCTGCAATGACGAGCGGTGCCAGTGCGTTTTCCACTTGCATGCCGGTAAAATATTCTGCGGCTTTCTTCCCGTTGACCGTGAGCGTTCCTTTTCCATCCTGGAAGAGCTTGACGCGGGCAATAGCCGTCTTGCGTTTTCCGGCGCTATAGAAGTACTGGGGAGCCATTATATACTGGGAGAAGAAGGAAATGGCATGGGTTTCTGTGCCGCATGGGGGTGTTCGCTTCCGGCAAAAACATGCAACCGCTTGAGCATGCGCTGGCGCAGGCGGTTCTTTGGCAACATGCCCTTAACCGCATCTTCCAGAACGCGCTCCGGCGTTTTGCCCATACGTTCCCTGAGTGTCTGGCTCCGGACGCTGCCAAAATGGCCTGAATACGAGAAATGCAGCTTTTGCAGAAGTTTGCGCGTATCAACATCAATTTTAGCGGCGTTGATAATGATGACTTCATCGCCGCACATCTGGTGCGGAGAGAATTGCGCCTTGTGCTTGCCGCGCAGAACATGTGCTACTTTCGCTGCCATTCTCCCAAGACTCTGGCCATCTGCATCGAGCACATACCATGCGGGCGCCGTTTCTGGGATGGTGGAAGTCTTCATGCGGATGCTTTGGAGGAAGGTGTCGCCTTTTTGGTTGCAGTTTTCTTAGCACCTGACGGCGCCTGCTTTGTGGGCACAGCTTCTTTCTGCTTCACGGTAGATACTTTCTGCTGTGTATCCGCACGCTTTTGCGCGCCAATCAATTCCATATCCACCAACCTCGCTCCATCACCTGTGCGCGCACCTGCGGGCACGATACGGGTGAAACCGGAGGACCTGCCATTATAGCGGTCTCGCAGCACCTCCATGAGCTTCCTGCTGGCATTCTTGTCGGTAATAACGCGATTGATGGCACGAATAGCCTGGTGCGGCTGTTTCTTCTTGGCAATAACGACGAGCCTGTCCACTATCGGTTGTACCGCCTTTGCGCGATTGCGCGTCGTCCGAACGCTTTCATAGAGCAGGAGCGACGTTACCAGGTTCCGCTTGAGCATCCTGGCGTGAGCCGGTTTCTGTGTGAGCCTGTGGCGTGCATCGCGATGGCGCATGGGCGGTCATTGTACGGAATACGGCTGCTGATAGCGAAGAGAAAGGATACAAAATCTACAGATCGATCGTGGACGTGTCCTCGTCGGCCAATGCGAGTCCGCGCTCGCCAAGCGTCGCTTTCACCTCGTCCAATGCCTTGGCACCGAAGCCACGGAAGTTGCTGAGAACGGATTCTGTGCACTTGGTCAGCTGTTCGATGCTGCCTACACCCGCATTGATAAGCGCATTGAGTGTACGGGGCGAAAAGTTGAGGATCTCGATTGGCGTGTAGCTCTCCTTGACCGGCGCCGCATCCGATTCTGCACCGGTTTGCGCGCCTGCACGCGAGAAATCTGCAATGAAATCGCTTTCGACCACCTTCTCTGCGGTCGAGAAATACTCAAAGTAACTCTTGAGCAACTGTGCCGCGAACTGCAGGGCTTCTTCTGCGGTGAGAGAACCATTGGTTTTAATGGTTAGCAGGAGCTTTTCTAGATTGGTACGCTGGCCGACGCGTGCAGCTTCCACGGTGTACTGCACCTTCTCTACAGGACTGTAGATCGCATCGATGTACATAAGACCCGGTTCGTTCTGCTTGCGATTGCGTTCCGCCGCCGGCATGTAGCCGACACCTTTCTCGATCGTAATCTCCATATCGATTTCTCCTCCTTTCTCCAGACTCACAATTTCTGTATCAGACTCAAGAATCTCAATATCAGACGACATTTTGAGATCTTTGGCACGGAGTGTTTTTGGCCCTTTACCATGCAGCGTAATCGTCTCTGGGTCTTTGCTGAACTTACGCAGCTTGAGCTGTTTGATATTGAGACAGATATCCACAACGGAATCCCGTACGCCTTTTATCGTAGAATACTCGTGCTGTATGCCTTTAATGCGTACTGATGTCGCAGCAGCGCCTGGCAGGCTCGAAAGCAGAACGCGGCGCAGCGCATTCCCCAGTGTCATACCAAACCCGGGAGGCAGAGGCCCGATGGAGAACGACATGCTGGTTTCGTCGCCCTCCTCCACCGGATTCGCACTGAGGATGGGCAGACCGATTTCTTCCTGGATAATGTGCATGGGGGAGAGAGGGAAAAGAGAGGGGTAGGAGAATGCCCTGCAGCAACGCAGGGCGTCTTGCGTTAATTTCTGGAATAGAATTCCACCACCTGGCGGACGTCGACTGCCTGTTCCGCATCATCAGCCTCCGGCAATGCCGCGACTTCGATCGCCATGCTGCCGGTCTGAACTTTCAGCCAGCGTGGCGGCATGTACTTCTCGTGCTCCGCGACAATGGAACTGAATACAGGCGAACTCTTGGAACGATCCCGCACCGTAATCTGTTCCCCTTCCCGCACGAGGTACGACGGAGATGTGACGCGGACGCCGTTGACGAGGAACAAACCGTGTGCAGCAAACTGGCGAGCTTGCAAGCGCGTGAGCGCGAAACCCGCACGGTAAATGACATTATCAAGACGCCGCTCCAGGAGCTGTTTCATCGTATCACCCGTCTGCCCACCGGCTGCCACTGCACGCGCATACACACGTTGGAATTGCCGTTCGTGCAGACCATAGATATCGCGCATCTTCTGTTTCTCTTTCAACTGTTGCGCGTATTCGGATTGCCGTCCTACACGTGCACGCGGCCCCTTGCCCGGCAATTGCGGCTTACGCTGCAGAATGCGGTCGTATTTATCCGACCCGTAGAGGTTGACACCCTGACGCCGGCAGCGCTTCGCTTTTGGTCCTGTGTACTTCATGAGGGAGGAAGATTTGGAAAACAAAATATTACACGCGGCGGCGCCTGCGTGGACGCACGCCTCCGTGAGGAATAGGTGTTGTATCCACAATGGATTCCAGATTGATACCAGCACCCTGGATGCCGCGAATGGATTGCTCCCGACCCGGCCCCATTCCTTTGATGAAAATGTGCGCAGATTCTACGCCATACCCCTGCACGCTCTCCGCGGCCTGTTCCGCCGCAACTTTGGCGGCGTACGGCGTGGATTTGCGTGTGCCCTTGAACCCTGCCCGCCCACAGCTGGAACCGCCGATCTTGTTACCATCCAGATCCGTGATGGTCACGATGGTATTGTTCTCACTTGCGGCAATGCAGACGCGTGCCACGGGCACTGTGCGCTTGATCTTCTTCTTGCGGGCCGGTTTCTGCGTCTTCGCGGGAGGCATGATAGAGAGAAAATGAAAATGATTAGGTCTTCGTGAGTGTCGTGCGACCAGAGAGGCCTGTACGCTTCTTTCCGCGTTTGGTGCGGGCATTGCGACGGGACGTCTGCCCGCGCACCGGCAACCGGCGGCGATGGCGATATCCACGCCACGTGCCGATATCCTGCAACCGCTTGACGTCCATGGACACTTTGCGCGTCAGGTCTCCTTCGATCATCTCTTGTTCTATGCGGGCACGCAGGCGCCCGGCATCGGCATCACTGAGCTCGTCTGCTTTGGTATCCTCTTTAATCTTCAGTTCTGTGAGCACACGCGCAGCCATGGGTCTGCCAACACCTTTGATCGCCGTGAGGGCGATGACGATGCGTTTATTGCCGGGAAGGGTTATACCTGCAATACGGATCATGGTTCCTGGAGAATAATCAGCCTTGGCGCTGCTTGTGCTTGGGATTTTTACAAACAATACGGCGCACTTTCGTCCCCCGACCGTTGCGGCGGATGATGAGGCGGCAATCTTTGCACATGGCCTTTACAGAAGCGCGAACTTTCATTGGCTGTATAGAGGGGAAATTACTTCTTGCTATCCTGCGACTCCTGCCTGTCCGCGGTTTCCTGCTCTCCGAGTTCGGAGATGGGTTGCCCCGAGCGGAAGCGGTACGTAATGCGCCCTTTCTGCAAGTCGTAGGGCGTCATTTCCACTTTCACGCGGTCGCCCGGCAGAATGCGGACACGGTACACGCGCATGCGTCC